>NZ_JBHXMP010000001.1:359015-520543 GCF_042720415.1 Agromyces sp. NPDC058484
TGGCTGGCGGGGGGGGTGTTTGCGGTGGGTCCCCTTGGAGCTTATAGGGTTTGTTGGGCCGAACCCCACCCCCGGAGCGAGAGCGAGCGAGCGGCCCAGCCCGAACGACGGATGCCTCGGGGCGGTGATCAGCGGTCGAAGGAGGTGGCACGCGCCGCGAGCCCGGCCGCGGCCGCACGCGTGTGCGCCGCGGGCAGGGCGGCGAGGAACGCGTCGACGTCGGCGTCGGTCGACTCGTGGCCGAGCGTGATGCGCAACGCCCCGCGCGCGTCGGCCTCCGATCGCCCCATCGCCATCAGCACGTGCGACGGCTCCGGCACACCCGCCTGGCACGCCGATCCGGTCGACACGGCCACGCCTGCCGCGTCCAGGAGGAAGAGCAGCGAGTCGCCCTCGCATCCGGCGAACGAGAAGTGCACGTTGCCGGGCAGGCGGCCTGCGGCGTCGGGATCCCCGGAGAGGCGCGCCGAGGGCACCGTGGCGAGCACACCCGCGATGAGTCGGTCGCGAAGCGCGGACATCCGCTCGGCATCCGAGTCGAGGCGGTCGTGCACGGCGGATGCCGCGGCCGCGAACGATGCCGCCGCCGCCACGTCCTGCGTGCCGGAACGCACCTTGCGCTGCTGTCCGCCGCCGTGGATGAGGGGCTCGACCGTCGCGGAGCGGTCGAGCACGAGCGCGCCGATGCCCGCGGGCCCGCCGAGCTTGTGCGCCGAGACGCTGAGGGCGACGAGTCCGGCCCCGCGCGGGGCATCCGTCGCCCTGCGAAGGCCATGGAAGTCGATCGGCACCTGGCCGTAGGCGGCGATCGCGTCGACGTGCAGGGGCACGCCGGCGCGCGCCGTGAGCCCGGCGACCTCGGCGACGGGCTGGATCGTGCCGACCTCGTTGCTGGCCCAGAGCATCGAGACGAGGGCGACGGATGCCGCGTCGCGGCCGAGCGCGGTCTCGAGCGCGTCGAGGCGCACACGGCCGACGTCGTCGACCGGCAGCTCCTCGACGATCGCGCCCTCGTGCGCCGCCAGCCACTCGACCGTGTCGAGCGTGGCGTGGTGCTCTCCGCCGGGGATGAGGATGCGCGGGCGCAGGCTCTCCCCGCTCGGCGCTGTCGCCTGCCTGCTCCACCACAGCCCCTTGATCGCGAGGTTCACCGCCTCGGTGCCGTTGCCGGTGAATACGACCTCGATGCCGTCGGCACCGAGCGTCGCCGCGATGCGTTCGCGCGACTCCTCGAGGAGGCGCTTCGCCCGCTGGCCGGCGCTGTGGATCGACGAGGGGTTGCCGACCACGGCGAGCGCCGCAATGAGCGCTTCGATCGCCTCGGGACGCATCGGGGTCGTCGCGGCATGGTCGAGGTAGACCATGGCAGTGCCTCCTCCCCCGTTCGGGGCGCCGTGCGCGGCGCGGACGCGCGCGCCGCGGGCGGCGGGTGCGCTACGAACTACTGTAGATCGCATGTCCGCGCCCGATCCCCTGAACGATCTCGGCGTCCGCGCCGGCACGGGCGGCGGCACGATCCGCGTCTGGTCGGAGCACGCGACATCCGTCGACCTCGAGGTGTTCGCCGCCGGCGACCTCGCGTGGGCGACCTCGCGCACGCCGCTCGTGCGCGACGATCACGGTGTGTGGCAGGGGGCATCCGCCGCGCTCGTGCCGGGCGCCCGCTACGGGCTCCGCATCGACGGCCCCGCAGGATTCGACCACGCGTTCAACCCGGCGCACACGCTGCTCGATCCGTACGCCCGCGGGCTCGCGGCCGCCCCCGACGGCTCGTGGCGCGGTGTCGCACTCGACTCGCTCGAGGCATCCGGCTTCGACTGGAGCGGCACGACGAAACCGAACGTGCCGCTCGATCGCACCGTGGTCTACGAGGCGCACGTGCGGGGGTTCTCGAAGCGCAACACGGCGATCCCCGAGCCGCTGCGCGGCACCTACGCGGGCCTCGCGCACGACGCGTCGCTCGCGTACCTCACCGGGCTCGGTGTGACCACCGTGGAACTCCTGCCGGTGCACGCCTTCGTGTCGGAACAGCGGCTGGTGCGGCAGGGGCGCCTCAACTACTGGGGCTACAACACGCTCGCGTTCTTCGCGGCGCACGCGCCCTACGCGTCGGCGGCGGCCCAGGCCGAGGGGGCGCACGCGGTGCGCCGCGAGTTCGCCGGCATGGTGCGCCGCCTGCACGAGGCGGGTCTCGAGGTCGTGCTCGACGTGGTCTACAACCACACCGCCGAGGAGGGACGCGAAGGCCCCACGCACTCGTTCCGCGGGATCGACAACGCCTCGTACTACCGGCACGATGCGCACGGCCGCTATGTCGACACCACCGGATGCGGCAACACGGTCGACTTCGGCCGAGCGGCGCCCCGGCGACTCGTGCTCGACTCGATGCGCTACTTCGCCGAGGAACTGCAGGTCGACGGGTTCCGCCTCGACCTCGCGGCGACACTCGGCCGCAACGACCACGGCGGCTTCACGCCGGAGCATCCGCTGCTCGAGGCGATGCTCGCCGACCCCGTGATCGGCGCTGCGAAGCTCATCGCCGAGCCGTGGGATGTCGGCCCCGGCGGCTGGCAGACCGGCAATTTCCCCGCCGGCTTCAGCGAGTGGAACGACCACTACCGCGACCGCATGCGCGACTTCTGGCTCGGCGACCTGCGCCGCGAGCGTGAGACCGGCACGGCGGGAAGCGGCATCGGCCGGTTCGCGACCCGGCTCGCGGGTTCGTCGAACACGTTCGCGGCCGAACGCGGGCCGCTCGCGAGCCTCAACTTCGTCACCGCCCACGACGGCTTCACCCTGGCCGACCTCACGGCGTTCGATTCGAAGCACAACCTCGGCAACGGCGAGCAGAACCGCGACGGCGCGAACGACAACAACTCCTACAACCACGGCGTCGAGGGCGAGGCGGCCGACCCCGTGGTTCGGGCGGCCCGGCGGCGGAGCATCCGGAACCTCCTCGGCACCCTGCTGCTCTCGGCGGGCGTGCCGATGCTCACCGCCGGCGACGAGTTCGGCCGCAGCCAGCGCGGCAACAACAACGCGTACTGCCACGACTCCGAGCTGACCTGGCTCGCGTGGGACGCCCGGAGCCGGCCTCGTTCGGCTCCAGACCTGCTCGCGACGGCGAAGCACCTCCTCCGGCTGCGTGCCGAGAACGCCGCACTTCGGCCGACTCGCTACGACCGCCATGGCGAGGATGTCCCGAACTCGTCCCAGATGGACTGGTTCAATGCCGACGGCGAGACGATGGACCAGGACGACTGGAACTCGCCCGCCGAACGCACGCTGCAGTACCTCGCCGCCTCGACGCCCGACAGCGAGGCCGTGAACCGCATCCTGATGGTGGTGCACGCGCACGAATCCGACGCGGAGGTGGTGCTCGCCGAGCACGCGGGGGTCACCGGGTACACGCTGCTCTGGGATTCCGCCGACGAGGCGCCGACGGATGCCGCGACCGAGCACGCCCCCGGCGACCGCATCACGATGGCCGGCCCGTCGATGCGGCTGTTCCGGGCGCACGCGAGCGAATGATGGCGAAGCGCACGGATGCCTCGTCCGGGACCCGGGCGACCGTCGCGCTCGCCCGCGCCGGCATCGCGTTCACCGCGCACGTGTACGAGCACGACCCCCGGGCCGCCGCATATGGGCTCGAGGCCGCCGAGAAGCTCGGACTCGAGGCCGAACGTGTCTTCAAGACGCTGCTCGCGAGCGTCGACGGCGCGCTCGCGGTGGGGATCGTGCCGGTCGCCCTGCAGCTCGACCTCAAGGCGCTCGCACAGGCGCTCGGCGGCAAGCGCGCCGAGATGGCCGACCCCAGGCTCGCAGAGCGCAAGACCGGGTACGTGGTCGGCGGCATCAGCCCGATCGGGCAGAAGACCCCCCTGCCCACCGTGCTCGACGAGTCCGCGATCCTCTGCGAGACGATCTACGTGTCAGGCGGCCGCCGCGGACTCGACCTCGAGTTGGCGCCCGACGACCTCGTCGCCGTCACCGCCGGGCGGTACGCTCCCATCGCCCGCGAACGCTGAGCCTCAGCCGGCAACGGCGACCAGGCCGAGTTCGGCGGGCGACAGGAGCAGCGGATGCCGCGGCACCGCGCGCACCGTGTACCCGAACGCGCCCGCCCGATCGAGCACGACCGTGCCGGTGTAGAGCCGGAGGCTCGGCCGCGAGGCATCCGGCAGCTCGTCGGCGGCCGACAGCTCCGCACGGCGCGCCTCGTCGATCGCGTCGTCGCTGCGGCTGCGGCTGCGGCCGTAGGCGACCTCCACCGCCACGTCGTCGGGATCGAGTCCGTCGAGGTCGACGTACGCGCGAAGGTGGAGCTCGTCGCCGACGTGCGGCGACTCGACACCGCCCGACTCGACGTGCGTCACGTGCACGCCCGGCCACGCGTCGCGCACGCGCGCGCCCCACGCCGCGAGGTCGCGGGCTCCGCGCGCCTCGCCGGCGATGACCTGGGCGGCATGCTCGGCGGCGGGCCGGTAGAGCTCCTCGACGTACTGCTTCACCATGCGGTCGGCGCCGAGCTCGGGGGCGAGGGTCGCGAGGGTCTGCCGCACCCGCCGCACCCACTCCACGGGCACCCCGTCGCCGTCGCGCTCGTAGTACCTCGTCGCGACGTGGTGCTCGAGCAGGTCGTAGAGGGCGGCGGCCTCGAGGGCGTCGCGCTCGCCGGCATCGCCCGCGGCATCCGCCGACGGGATGACCCAGCCGTAATCGTCGCCGGCGTACTCGGACCACCAGCCGTCGAGGATCGAGAGGTTCAGGGCGCCGTTCATGGCGGCCTTCATGCCCGAGGTGCCGCACGCCTCCAGCGGACGCAGGGGGTTGTTCAGCCACACGTCGCAACCCGGGTAGAGGATCTCGGCCATGCCCATGTCGTAGTCGGGCAGGAACACGATGCGCTCGCGCAGCTCGAGCTGCTGCGCGAACTGCACGAGCTGCTGGATGAGCCGCTTGCCCTCCTCGTCGGCCGGATGCGACTTGCCCGCGATCACGAACTGCACCGGGCGCTCGGGGTCGGTGAGGATCGCCTTCAACCGCTCGGGGTCCGACAGCATGAGCGTGAGCCGCTTGTACGTCGGCACGCGGCGGGCGAACCCGACGGTGAGCGTGTCGGGGTCGAGCACGTGGTTCACCCATTTCGGCACCGCCGATCCCGGATGCTGCTCCGCCCATGCCGCGGCGAGACGGCGGCGTGCGCTCTCGACGAGCTGCAGGCGCATCCGTCGCTTGACCGACCAGAACTCGCCGTCGGAGAGGACCGGACTCAGCCAGTCCGCGTGCTCGGTGTCATCGGTGCCGAGCGTCGACTCCGCGAGCGCGAGGAGCGCGGGATCCGTCCAGGTCGGCGCGTGCACGCCGTTCGTGATCGAGGTGATCGGCACCTCGTCGGCGTCGAAGCCGGGCCACAGGTCGCCGAACATGCGCCGGCTCACCTCGCCGTGCAGCTTCGAGACGCCGTTCGCGTGCCGCGCGAGTCGCAGGCCCATGACGGCCATGTTGAATGCGCCGGTGGCGGGGTCGGCGCCCGGTTCGACGCCGAGCGCGAGCGCGTCGGCCGGGTCGATGCCCGGCAGCAGCGCGGTCGAGAGGTAGCGCTCGACGAGGGTGCGGTCGAAGCGGTCGATGCCCGCCGGCACCGGCGTGTGCGTGGTGAACACGGTGCCCGCGCGCACCAGCTGCAGGGCCTCGGCGAAGGAGAGCCCCTCGCCGACGTAGGTCGAGATGCGCTCGAGCCCGAGGAATCCGGCGTGGCCCTCGTTCATGTGGAACACGTCGGGTGACGGGCCCGCGGTGAGCTCGGTGAACGCGCGCACGGCTCGGGCGCCGCCGATGCCGAGCAGGAGCTCCTGCAGCAGGCGGTGTTCGCCGCCGCCGCCGTAGAGCCGGTCGGTGACCAGGCGCAGATCGTCGGTGTTCGCCGGGATGTCGGTGTCGAGCAGCAGCAGCGGGATGCGCCCCACCGAGGCCTTCCACACACGCGCGTCGAGCGTGCGGTCGTCGGGCAGCGCGAGCGTCACCTGCACGGGCGACCCGTCGGGTCGGCGCAGCACCGAGAGCGGGAGACCGTCGGGGTCGAGCACCGGATAGCGCTCCAGTTGCCAGCCGTCGGGCGAGATCGACTGCGAGAAGTACCCGGCCTTGTAGAAGAGTCCCACGCCGACGAGCGGCACGCCGAGGTCGGATGCCGCTTTCAGGTGATCGCCCGCGAGGATGCCGAGCCCGCCCGAATACTGCGGCAGCGCCGCCGTGATGCCGAACTCGGGCGAGAAGTACGCGATCGTGCGCGGGGCATCCGTGCCGAGCGACTGGAACCAGCGCGGTTCGGTGAGGTACTCGCGAAGGCCGGCGCGCTCACGCTCGGCCCACTCGACGTACCCGGCGTCGGCGGCGAGCGTCTCGAGCCTCGCCGGATCGACCTCGCCGAGGAACGCGACCGGGTCGCGCTGCGAGCTGCGCCAGAGCTCGGGATCGATGTGCTCGAACAGGCGCCTGGTCGGCTCGTGCCACGACCACCGGAGGTTGCCCGCGAGCTCTTCCAGAGAGGAGAGCGGACCGGGGACGACGGCGCGGACGGTGAACTTGCGGATCGGCTTCACTCGCTCCACCCTAGGGCGAGCGCGTGACGAACGTGTGAACGGCAGGTCGCGACCGTTTCGATGCGCCTGCGCCGCTGCGCAACCACCGGCCCGGATCCGCGCTACGGTCGGAACGTGACGACCAACGAAGTGCTGGCCGGCCGGATCCCGGTGACCCGGGTCACGCCTGCCCTCCCCGACCACCGATGGCGGCCGAAGGCCTACGCGGGCGAGGTGGTGCCGTTCCGGGCCACGGTGTTCCGCGAGGGGCACGACCAGGTGGGTGCGATGCTCGTGCTCACGAGCCCGTCGGGAGCGACGCGACGAGAGCGGATGTCGCCGCTGGCGCCCGGCACCGACCGGTGGGAGGCGCTGGCGCTCCTCGACGAGCAGGGCGTCTGGCGGTGGCATGTCACCGGCTTCGACGACGAGGTCGCCACGTGGCGACACGACGCCGCACTCAAGGTCGACGCGGGCGTCGATGCCGAGCTGATGTTCGAGATCGGCGCGCGCCTGGTCGACCGGGCCGTCGCCGAGAAGTCCCGCCCGACCACGGCCCGCAGGCGCCTCAAGGCACTTGCGACGGCGTTGCGCGATCCCGGGGCATCCGTCGCCGATCGTCGCACCCTCATCGACGACCCGGCCCTCGCCGAGTTCGAGCCCCGACCGCTCGCGAAGCTTGCGACCGACTCCCCCGAGCACGAGATCCTCGTCGAGCGCCGCCGCACCGGCGTCGGTGCCTGGTACGAGTTCTTCCCGCGCTCCGAGGGCGCGCGCAGGCTGAAGGACGGCCGATGGAAGAGCGGCACGTTCCGGTCGGCATCGAAGCGCCTCGACGGGGTCGCGGCGATGGGCTTCGACATCGTCTACCTGCCGCCGATACATCCGATCGGCGTCACCAACCGCAAGGGGCCGAACAACACGCTGAACCCCGGACCGCAGGACCCGGGCTCGCCGTGGGCGATCGGCGGTCCGCTCGCCGATGGAACGGCAGGCGGGCACGACGCCATCCACCCCGATCTCGGCAAGCTCGCCGACTTCCGGGCGTTCGTGCGCCGCGCGAAGGCGCTCGGCATCGAAGTCGCCCTCGACCTCGCCCTGCAGGCCTCCCCCGACCACCCGTGGGTGACGGAGCATCCGGAGTGGTTCACGCAACTGCCGGACGGCACGATCCGCTACGCGGAGAACCCGCCGAAGAAGTACCAGGACATCTACCCGGTGAACTTCGACGACGATCCCGAGGGCATCTTCGACGAGGTGCTGCGCGTCGTGCGGCACTGGATGAAGCAGGGGGTGAAGATCTTCCGCGTCGACAACCCGCACACCAAGCCGCTCGCGTTCTGGGAGCGACTGATCGCCATGGTGAATGCGGACGACCCCGATGTCGTCTTCCTCGCCGAGGCGTTCACCAGGCCCGCGATGATGCAGGCGCTCGCCATGGTCGGGTTCCAGCAGTCGTACTCGTACTTCACATGGCGGAACACCAAGCAGGAGCTCGAGGAATTCCTGACATCGGTGTCGCAGGAGACCGCCGACTTCATGCGGCCGAACCTGTTCGTGAACACGCCCGACATCCTCACCGAGTACCTGCAGTTCGGCGGGCCGGCAGCGTTCACGGTGCGCGCCACGATCGCGGCGACGGCCGTTCCGCTCTGGGGCGTCTATTCGGGCTTCGAGCTCTTCGAGTCGGTCGCACGCCCCGGCGCCGAGGAGGCCATCGACAACGAGAAGTACGAGTACAAGCCGCGTGACTTCGCCGGCGCCGAGAAGGAGGGCCGTTCGCTCGCGCTGTACCTCGGCATCCTCAACGGCATCCGCGCGGCGCATCCGGCGCTCGGGCAACTCCGCAACATCCGCTTCCATGCAAGCGACGACGACTCCGTGCTCGTGTACTCGAAGCACCTCGCCGGCCGTTTCACGCCCACCGGCGTCGACGACACGATCATCGTCGTCGCGAACGTCGACCCGCACTCCGTCAGGGAGACCACCGTGCACCTCGACCTCACCGCGATCGGCCTGACCCCCGGCACCCGCTTCGAGGTGGAAGACCTCGTCACGGGCGACCGGTGGGACTGGGGCGACACCAACTACGTGCGGCTCGACGCCTTCACGCGGCCCGCGCACATCCTGCACGTCGTGCGAGGCTCGCATGGCTGAGCGGATGCCGCCCACCGGCCCGGTCGTCGCCGACGACGTGCTCGCCGCCGTCGCCGAAGGACGCCACTCCGACCCGCACTCGGTGCTCGGCCAGCACGGGTTCGAGGTGCCGGGCGGCGCGACACCCGCACGCGTGCACACCGTCATCCGCACCCGGCGACCGCTCGCCGACGCCGTCGAGGCGCTGCTCGACGGCGGCGACGTGCTTCGGCTGCAGCACATCGGGCACGGCATCTGGGCGGGATCGGGCGAGTTCGGCCCGGTCGGCTACCGCATCCGCGCCCGCTACGGCGACGACGAGTGGACCGTCGACGACCCCTACCTGTTCGCGCCGACGATCGGGGAGCTCGACCTGCACCTCATCGGCGAGGGCCGGCACGAGCAGCTCTGGCGCGTGCTCGGCGCCCATCACCGCGAGCACTGGGGCACGGGCGGCGGCGTGCGCGGCACCGCATTCACCGTGTGGGCGCCACGTGCCCGCGCCGTGCGCGTCGTCGGCGACTTCAACCGATGGGACGGCACGGGCCACGCCATGCGCAGCATGGGTGCCGCCGGCGTCTGGGAGCTGTTCATCCCCGGCCAGGGGCCCGGCACCGCCTACAAGTTCGAGATCCTCACCGGCTCGGGCGACTGGGTCATGAAGTCCGACCCGATGGCCCGTCAGGCCGAGGTGGCGCCGGCCACCGCGTCGGTCGTGAGCGAGAGCTCGCACGCGTGGGGCGACGACGAGTGGATGTCGCGGCGCGCGTCCACGAACCCGCACGAGCGGCCGATGAGCGTCTACGAGCTGCACCTCGGCTCGTGGCGGCCCGGCCGCGGCTACCGGGAGGTCGCCGACGAGCTCATCGAGTACCTCGACTGGCTGGGCTACACCCACGTCGAATTCATGCCCCTGGCGGAGCATCCGTTCGGCGGCTCGTGGGGCTACCAGGTGACCGGATACTACGCCGTGACCAGTCGCTTCGGCTCCCCCGACGACCTGAAGTACCTCATCGACCGCCTGCACCAGGCCGGCATCGGCGTGCTCATGGACTGGGTGCCCGGGCACTTCCCGAAGGACGACTGGGCGCTCGCCCGCTTCGACGGCGAGCCGCTGTACGAGCATGCCGACCCGCGCCGCGGCGAGCAGCTCGACTGGGGCACGTACGTCTTCGACTACGGCAACCCCCGCGTGCGCAACTTCCTCGTCGCGAACGCGTTGTTCTGGCTCGAGGAGATGCACGTCGACGGCCTCCGGGTCGACGCCGTCGCGTCGATGCTCTATCTCGACTACTCCCGCGAGGACGGCCAGTGGGAGCCGAACATCCATGGCGGTCGCGAGCACCTCGAGGCGATCGGGTTCCTGCAGGAGGCCACGGCCACGGCGTACAAGCGCAATCCCGGCATCGTCATGATCGCCGAGGAGTCGACCTCGTGGCCGGGGGTGACGGCCCCGACGTCGAGCGGCGGCCTCGGCTTCGGGTTCAAGTGGAACATGGGCTGGATGCACGACACCCTGCAGTACATCCAGAAGGACCCGATGTACCGCTCGCACCACCACAACGACCTCACGTTCTCGTTCCTCTACGCGTTCAGCGAGCACTTCGTGCTGCCGATCAGCCACGACGAGGTCGTGCACGGCAAGGGCTCGCTGATCCGCAAGATGCCGGGCGACCACTGGCAGCAGCTCGCGAACGTGCGCGCCTACCTGTCGTACATGTGGGCCCACCCCGGCAAGCAGCTGCTGTTCATGGGCCAGGAGTTCGGGCAGCTTTCGGAGTGGAGCGAGGAACGCGGCCTCGACTGGTGGATCCTCGACCAGCCGACCCACCGCCGGCTCGCCGAGTTCGTCGGCGCGCTGAACCGCACCTATCGGTCTTCGACGCAGCTGTGGCAGCTCGACGACGACGCGGCCGGCTTCGAATGGGTCGAGGGGGGCGCCGCAGCCGAGAACGTCATCGCGTTCCTCCGCTACGACCGCGAACGGCGCCCCCTCCTCTGCGTCGTCAACTTCTCGGGCAACCCGCACGAGGGCTTCCGGCTCGGGCTTCCTGCCGCAGGTCGGTGGCGCGAAGTGCTGAACTCGGATGCCACGGAGTTCGGCGGCTCGGGCGTCGGCAACCTCGGCGGGGTCGATGCGACCGACACGCCGTGGTCGGGTCGGCCGGCGTCGGGCGTGTTCACGCTGCCGCCGCTCGGCGCGTTGTGGTTCACCCTCGAGAAGTGAGCGTCAGTACAGCAGGTTCGTGAGCCGGCGACGGGCCGCGGCGACGCGCGGGTCTGCGGTGCCGACGACCTCGAACTGCTCGACGAGGCGCTCACGCACGCGCTTCTTTCTGTCGGCGTCGAGCTTCGGGAACAGCGACAGCAGCCGGTCGAACGCGTCGTCGACATGGCCGCCCGAGAGGTCGAGGTCGGCCACGTCGAGCTGGGCGTCGAGGTCGTCGGGGGCGGATGCTGCGGCGTTGCGGATCGCGTCGAGGGTCTTGCCCTGAAGGCGCCCCAGCAGGTTCGCCTGGGCGAGCCCGGCCACCGCGAGCGAGTCGCGCGGATCCTGCGCGATCGCAGTGCGGTAGGCGGATGCCGCAGCCTCGAAGTCGCCGCGCTCGATCGCGTCGTACGCCTCCTGGTGCAGCGGCGGCAGGGGCTCCTCGACCGCTTCGGCGGGGCCGTCGCCCGCTTCCGCATCGCCGGTCTCGACGCGGCCCGTGACGCCGTGCTGGGCACCGAGCTCGAGCAGCTGGTCGAGGACCTGCCCGATCACGTCGTCGGGCTGTACGCCCGCGAACAGCGGTACCGGCTGGCCGGCGACGACGGCGACGACGGTGGGGATGGACTGCGCCTGGAACGCCTGCACGAGCTGGGGGCTGCGCTCGGCGTCGGCGACGGCAAGCACGAGCCGCCCCTCCCGCGCCCGGACCAGCCGCTCGAGCGTGGCCACGAGCTCCGCGGACTGCTCGCTCCACGACGCCCACAGCACGACGACGACCGGGACGGTGCGCGAGAGCTCCAGCGCCCCGGCGAAGGCCGCGTCATCCGTCTGGAACACGACTCGATCGCCGTTCGCGGAGCGCTCGGCCGGTTGCTCCTGCTGCGGCCGCTGCACGAGCGCAGAGAGATCGATCGCGCCGCGCAGACCGCTCGGCGGGGTGGTGGGGTCGGTCACTGTACCTCCGATGCTCCGATCAGGCTCTCGGACCAGCCGAGGAGACGGATCTGCTCGTCCGTGCCGACGCTCGGCACGTAGAACAACAGCTGCACGCCGATCACGCGCTGCACGCCCTTCGCGCTCTTCTCCGTGAATCCCGAGAGCGCGGCACCGGGAGCGCCCGCCCCGAAGCCGATCGTGCCGCCGTCGTTGGGCGTGACCTTTTCGGTCTGCTCGATCGAGACGCTGACGAGGGCGCCGGAGTCGTTCGTGGCGAGCGCGACGGTCGGGCCGTCGCCGACGACATTCGAGAACGTGGCGTCGATGGTCGCAGCGAGCCCGTCGTTCATCGCCTGCTGGCCGGTGACCCCGAGCTGCTCCCGCAGCACGTCGCCCTCCGCATCGAAGACGGTGGCGAACTCCGACGCATCGCCCTTCAGGAGCACGTCGGCGTAGGCGGCCGCGACCTGGCCGGGCTCGAGCACGAGCCCCTTGAACTCGGGCGAGATGAGCGGCGCGCCGATCGACGCGGGCGCGACCTCGGGCACGTCGGCGTCGGGCGCGAGCGACATCGCGTAGACGATCTTGTAATTGTCGCGCGGCGTGGCCTGCTGGAGCACGAGTGCCGTGGGGGCGACGGTGGGATCTTCGTTCTTCGCGATCGTGAGCACCGTTCGCCCGCTGGCCGGCCAGCCGTCGACCTGCTGCGGAAGGGTGAGCGTCAGGGGCGAGGCGGGGATGGCCACCGGTGCCGGCTGGTCGGGCAGCGTCGTTCGGATCGCGTAGCTCGCCTTCCGGGCTGCGAGCGCAGGACCGTCCAGCCGCTCGGCGATCGCGGTCGCGTCGAGCGCCGTGTCGGCCTCGTTCGTGAATACCGCGATGCGGCGCATGATGCGCTCCATCTGGGGAACCGTCACGGCGGGCTCCATGCCCTCGTCGTCGCCCTCGGGACGATCCGTCGGCAGCGGCGTGGATGTCGCCGGCGCGGTCGTCGCCGGCGCCTGGTCGAATCGCGGCCAGTAGTCGGCCGAGCAGGCGGTGAGCGCCACGGCCGGGATCAGGAGGAGCGGAACGAGTGCGACACGCTTCGCGCGTCCGACGGCTCGTCGGCCGCCACCCGTCACCTGGCTGCGACGGGTCGACGACGGCTTCGGCGCGCCTCGAAGCTTTCCGCGAGGACCCATCGGCAGGTTCCGCCGTGGTCCGCGCGAACGTCGGTGGTGCCGGAAACCCGAGAAGAGCAGTACGAGCCCCGCGACGAAGACCAGGGCGCCGCCGGCGATCAACGGCCCCGCCCACGGAGTCGAGTTGTCGAGCGGCCACGCGATCTCGACGTCGGACGGTGCGGGAGCCGTGCCGTCGCTCGCGAGGAGGACGGAGATGCCCTCGGGCACGTCGATCGTCGTCGTGACCGATCGCTCTCCCGTGAACTCGTCGAGCCAGAGGTCGGATCCGACGGGTGACGCGCTCGGATCCGCCGTCACGACCGCGTCGCCCTCGGCGGTCGCGGGCGGAACGACGCCGGTCGGCGCATCCGATGCCGGGTCGTCGTCGTCGACGGACCCGGTCGCGACGACCTCGCTCGTGAGCTCCTCGGTCTCCTCGTCGTAGTCGACGGTGACGTAGGGAGCCGTGCCGAGCCAGGCCTCGACATCGGACGTGCGCCCGTACGCCACGAACACCGTCTCGGAACCCGAGACCGTCAGCATCTGCTTGCCGGGATGCGCGCCGAGCGCGCCGGCTTCGATGACCGCGTAGGCCGCATCGTCTTCGACCTGCGCCGACAGCGAGACACGACCGGGCTCGAGGTAGACGGTGCGTTGGGCGATGCCGAACCCGATCATCACGGCCGCGGCGATGAAAGCCACGATGGCGAGGGCGAAACGCACGAACAAACCTCCGGCGCCGCATGTTGCGGCTCGAAACACGGACATTCCACACTACCGGTGGTGTCTGGGAGTCTCCTCACCACAGCCTATGAGACGCTGCGCCCGACGGATGCCGCGTGCCCGTACAATCGACACATCCCGCACGAGCCCCCACGAAGCGGAACCGAGCCCGGAGGAAGAATTGCCCGTCGAAGAGACCGAGTTCACGCAGGTGTTCCGCGGATACGACAAGGACGAGGTCGACAGGAGCATCAACGGGCTCCGTCGCGACATCATCAATGCGAACACCCAGCTCGCCGAGCAGGCGAAGGAGACGAAGCGTCTCCATGCCCGCATCGGGGAACTGACTGCGGAACTCGAGGAGGTCGGCAGCCCGACCTTCTCCGGGCTCGGGACGAAGCTCGAGAACACGCTTCGCGTCGCCGAGGAGCAGTCGACGCGCCTCATCGCCCAGGCCGACATCGACGCCGAGAAGCTCCGCCGTGCCGCTGAGGACGAGGCGCACCTCATGCGGTCCGATGCGCACGAACTCGCCGAGCGCACGCTCACCGAAGTCCGCGCCCAGGCGAACCGGGTGCTCGAGAACGCCCGCGGTGAGGCCGACGACATGGTCTCCCGCGCTCACGAGGCGAGTGAGCAGCTCCGCCAGGAGGCCGCCCGCGACGCGGCCGCCATCCGCGGCGCGGTCGCCACCGAGGCGGCCGAGCTGCGCTCGACCGCGAAGCGGGAATCCACGGCGGCAGTCGCCGCCGCCGAGCGAAAGGCCTCCGAGATCCTCGTGGCCGCGAACTCCGAGGCGACCGAGGCACGCGCCACCGCCGCCGGCCTCACCGAGGAGACCGAGCAGACCCGTGCCGAGGTCGCGATCGAGCTCGACCGAGCACGTGCCGAACTCGCCAAGGAGACCGAACAGGCCCGCATCGACCTCGCCGCGGAGTCCGAGCAGTCGAGGCTCGACATCGAGCGCCAGTCCGCAGAGGCGCGCGCCGCGATCGACGCCGAGATCGCCGAGCGCCGTGCCGCACTCGTCAACGAGCTGGAGCAGGAGCGCACCGACCTCGACCGCGAACTCGCGGCCGGCCGTGCCGAGCTGAGCCGGCAGAAGGAGCAGGCGAAGGTCGATCGCGACCGCGAGACCGAGACCGCTCGGCTGAAGCTCCAGCACGAGCTCGAGCGCATCCGCGCCAAGCACGCCGCCGACCTCGACCAGATGCGCGCCGACCTCGCCCTCGAGCAGGAGCAGGCTCGGGCCGACTTCGATGCCGAATCCGAGCAGGCACGCATCGACCTCGACAACCAGCTCACCGCGATGCGCAAGAAGACCACGCATGAGGTCAACCGCATGCGACGGGAGATCGAGAAGGCCCGCCTCGACCTCGAGGCCGAACTCACCACGAAGCGCGACGAGGCCGAGCAGGAGCTGCTCACCACGCATCAGGATGCGGTCGCGCAGACCCAGAAGCTCCTCGACGACGCCAACACCGAGCTCGCCGACGCGGTCGCCCGCACCTCCGAGAGTCGTGCCGAGGCCGACCGCCTCGAGACACAGATCCGCAGCGAGATCGCCGATGTCCGCGACAAGGCCGACGAAGAGGCGCGCGAGCGCATCGCCGCCGCGCACGACCAGGCACGCAAGCTCATCGCCGACGCCGAGGAGCGCACCCGCGCACTCGTCGCCGACGCCGAAGACCGCCTGTCGCAGATCAAGATCGAACGCGACGCCGTCGCGGGGTACTTCGAGAGCCTGCGCGGCGTGCTCACGCAGGCCGAGCAGGTGGCAGCCCAGAGCCGCGGCTAGGCCGAGCGCGCCTGCCCATGAAGATCCAGAACGCGTTCCGCATCGGACTGGTGGGAACGCTCGGGGTCGGCGTGGGCCTGCTCATCCTCGCCTCCATCGCGACGATCTCGACGATCATCACCTACATCGGGGCGGCCCTCTTCCTCGCCCTCGGCCTCGATCCGGCGATCAGCTGGCTCGAGCGCCGGGGATTGCCGCGGTGGGCGGCGATCATCATCGTCATGACGGCGGTCGGCCTGCTCGTGGCCGCACTCGTGCTCGCCGTCGTGCCGATCATCGTCGAGCAGGTGAGCCAGTTCGTCGAGCAGATCCCCGTCATCGTCGCCCGAGTGAGTTCGCAGGAGTGGCTCGAATCCCTCGAGGAACAGTTCCCGCAGTTCAAGGTCCAGGAGATCAGCCAGCAGATCCAAACCAGTCTGACCGACTTCTTCACGAATCCCGACCGATTGAGCGAACTCGCCGGCGGTGTCCTGCAGGTCGCCATCGCGATCGGAACGGGCGTCTTCGCCGTCCTCATCGTGTTCATCCTGACGCTGTACTTCGCGGCGTCGCTGAACGCCATGAAGCGTGCGACGTACCAGTTGGTGCCGGCCTCGAAGCGGGCCCGGTTCGCCGACCTCACCGAGCAGATCACGCAGTCCGTCGGCCGTTACGTACTCGGCCAGGCGGGCCTCGCCGCGTGCAACGGCGTGGCCAGCTTCATCTTCCTGTCGATCATCCAGGCGCCGTTCCCGGCGGTGCTCGCGTTCCTCGCGTTCCTGTTCTCGCTCGTCCCGCTGGTCGGCACCCTCACCGGCTCGATCATCATCGTGCTCGTGTGC
This sequence comes from Agromyces sp. NPDC058484, assembly GCF_042720415.1. NCBI lineage: Bacteria > Bacillati > Actinomycetota > Actinomycetes > Micrococcales > Microbacteriaceae > Agromyces > Agromyces sp. NPDC058484. The sequence goes on from NZ_JBHXMP010000001.1 coordinate 375,392, forward strand.
CTCATCCCCGGCCTCGGCTCGCCGCTCACGGCCCTGGTCGCCGCGATCTACTACCTCATCTACATGCAGGTCGAGGCATACCTCCTGAGCCCTCGCATCATGACCAGGGCGGTGAAGGTGCCGGGCGCGGTCGTCGTCATCGCCGCCCTGGCAGGCGGGTCGCTCCTCGGCATCCTCGGGGCGCTGATCGCGATCCCGGTGGCGGCGTCCATCCTGCTCATCATCAAGCAGGTCGTCATACCGCGGCAGAACGAGCTCTGAGCCTCAGACGGATGCCGCGGGCCACGTGGTGGGCAGCGGCAACGCCGAGGGATTGACCGCCGCGACGATCTCCTCGAGCACGCGGCGGGTCTGGGACTCGCCGACCCAGAGGTGCTTGCCGCCGGACACGTCGACCCGGCGGAGCCGAGGCAGAACCGCGAACCGCTCGGCGGCGGCCGCGGGCTTCAGATAGTCGTCATGTTCGGGGATCAGGGCGACGATGGGCGCGCGCGACGCGTTCCATCGTTCGAGCTCCTCGTCGCTCGTGCGGTGCAGTGGCGGCGAGAGCAGCACAGCGCCGGCGATGCCGTGCTCGAGCCCGTACTTCAACGCGAGCTCGGTGCCGAACGACCAGCCGACGAGCCACGGATTCGGAAGACCGCGCTGCTCGACGAATGCCATCGCCGCCGCGACATCCGCTCGCTCTGCGACGCCTTCGCCGAACGAGCCCTCGCTGGTGCCGCGCGGAGATGTGGTGCCCCGGGTGTTGAACCGCAGCACGGCCAGATCGGCGAGTGCGGGAAGCCGAGCGGCCGCCTTGCGGAGGATGTGCGAGTCCATGAAGCCGCCGGCGGTCGGCAGCGGATGCAGCGTCACGAGCGTCGCGACGGGGGGCCGCCCGACGGGAGTCGCGAGCTCGCCGACGAGCGTGAGCCCGTCGGCGGTGTGCAGCTCGATCTCTTCGCGGATCGCCGGGAGCTCGATGCCGGCGCGGATCTCGAGCGGGTTCGCGTCGTCGTGGTTCACGGGGTGCCGATCTTCCAGCAGTGGATATGCCAATGGCGTCGCGAGGCGAGGTCGGCGGCATCTCCCAGCACGCCGTCGGCGCGCCAGATCACGAGGTGCGCGACGCCCGGCGACAGGTCCAGGCCGCAACCCGGGCACACGTAGGACTTCACGGCCTGCGCCTCGGAAACCGGCTGGACGTTCCATTCGCGGCCGCCGCGGGCCTCGGTGCGGCGCCATCCGCTCATCATGCGGTCGACGTCGAGTTCGGGATGCGGCTCACGGGCTCGCGCCGCCCCGCTCCGTGATCGGTTCGAGCGGGCCATGGTTCCCAGTCTACGTTCGCCGCAGCATCCGGATCGCCCGCCGAAGACCGGTGCGGAGCTGCGGCGGCGCGTCCGCCGGCTCAGTACCAGCCGACGTCCTGGGAGTGCGCCCACGCCCCGCAGGGCGTGTCGTAACGGCCCTGGACGTACCCGAGGCCCCATTCGATCTGCGTCGCCGGGTTCGTCTCCCAGTCGGCTCCGGCGGTCGCCATCTTCGAGCCCGGCAGGGCCTGCGGAATGCCGTAGGCGCCGCTCGAGGCGTTGTAGGCGTTCACCCGCCAGCCCGACTCCTTGCTCCACAGCGCGACGAGGCAGTCGAACTCGGTCGAGCCCCAGCCCCGCGCCGCAACGGCGTCGGCGGCGTACGCCTGCGCCGATCCCGGGTCGGGCGTGATCGCCGGAGGTGCCCAGCCGCTTCCGGTCGACGCCGGCGCGAGCTCGATCTCGGGCTTCTCCTCGACGACGTAGCCCTCCTTCGAGACGCCGATCGTGTACTCGCCGGCGACGTCGAAGGCCTGCACCTCCGCGCCGCCGAATCGACCGCCCTCGGGCGAGAAACCGGAAGACGCCGTCGCACCGGTGAATGGATCGACGAGGTTCACCGCGATGAAGCCGACCGAGGCGACGAACGCGAAGACCACGGTCGCTGCTTGCTTGAATCCGCCCGGCCGGCTCGTGCGCGCCGACGAGGTGCGCGCAGCGACCGCCTCGCCCGATCCAGTATGTCTGCCCACGATTCGTCGAGTGTATCGGAGCCGCCGCGACCCGGACGTACCGGACCTCACCGGACGGCGAGCATGACGTCGACGACGGCGTCGAGCACGAGATCGACCTGCGATTCCCGGTACCCCCCGCGCTGCGTGGTGAACACGACGGTGCGCACGTCGTCGATCGAGATCGGCCAGCCGTCGCGGAAGTATCGCGTGAGCTTCTCGGCGAAACGGTCGACTTCGCCCACCCGGTAGCCGAGGGCGAGCGGGCTCACGCGGTCGAAGCGATGACCCTCAGGACGCGCGAGCCGGTTGGAGATCACCTGGGCGGTCGTGCGCGCCTCGCTGAGCCAGGCCTCGCTCCCGTGCAGCCTCGCGGCGACCTGGCGTTCCTCGGCAGCGAACGCGTCTTCGAGGCGTTCGAGCGCGGAATCGACGTGTGCTGTCGAATAGCCGCCTTTCTGCATCGCGAACGCGGTCAGCCGAATACGCTCGGACGTCAGCGGCGGGTCGCCCGGCCGCGCCGTGCCGTCGTAGGCGCGACGTGCCAACTGCAGGAACTCCTCGACCTGGGCGGTGTTGTATCCCGGTTGAGGCTTGCGTGCGCGGGGAAAGGTGGAGTCCACCGGACCATTATCGCCGACGCTCGCCCGAAGATCTGTTCAGCCGAAGATCTGGAAGGCGAGGAATGCGACCGCCGCGGACGGCAGGATCGAGTCGAGCCGATCCAGGAATCCGCCGTGGCCGGGGAGCCACGAGCTCATGTCCTTGATGCCGAGGTCGCGCTTGACGAGGGACTCGACGAGGTCGCCGAGGGTCGCCGTGAGGAAGATCGCCGTGCCGAAGATCAGGCCGAACCACCACGTGTTGCCGAGCATGAGCGTCGCGAGCAGTACGCCGGCGACGAGACTCGCGGCCGCCCCGCCTGCGAACCCCTCCCATGTCTTCTTCGGGCTGATGACCGGCGCCATCTTGTGCTTTCCGAACATGAGCCCGAACGCGTACGCGCCCACGTCGGCCGCGACCGCGATCACGATGAACGCCAGCGTCCACCACTGTCCGCCCTCCGCCGCCGTCAGCACGACCGTGAACGTGGCGAGGAAGGTCACGTAGCCCTGCACGAAGGCGCCGGCTGCGAGGTCGCGAACGAGGCGCGTGCCGCTGCTCCGCCGCGCCGGCACGGCCTGTTCGACGAGTCGCCAGGCGCTCACGAGCAGGATGCCGCCGAGCACTGCGATGAGCTGGCCGCCGGCTCCGCCGTAGTAGGCGATCGGCACCGCGATCACGGCGACCGCCAGGGTGGGGATCCACGGGACGTCGTAGTCGCCCTTCCGCAGCGCCTGCGTCAGCTCGTACGCGGCGAATCCTGCGAGCACGACGGCGAACAGCATGAACAGCTCTTTGATGACGAGGAGGCTCAGCAGCAGTGCGCCGCCGAAGGCAAGGCCGATGATGATCGCGAGGATCAGGTTGCGGCCGGTGCGGGCCTTGATCTTCTCCTGCGCCTGGTCGAACTGCGCCTTCGATGCCTCGAACTGACGCTCGAGGTCGGCCTTCCGCGCCTGCACCTGCGAGCGGAACTCATCGCGCGAGGTCCGGTCCTGCCGCCCGGCGTCCGACTGGTCCTCCCCTGGGACGCCCGACATCCTGCTCCCTCAGACCTCGAGGAGTTCCGCTTCCTTGCGCTTCAGCGCATCGTCGATCGAGTCGACGTTGGACTTGGTGATCTGCTCGAGCTCCTTCTCGGCGCGCGAGACCTCGTCGTCGCCGACCTCGCCCTTCAGCGCGTCGAGGTCGTCCTTCGCCTTGCGACGGATGTTGCGTACCGACACCTTGGCGTCCTCCGCCTTCGAGCGAACGATCTTCACGAACTCCTTGCGACGCTCCTCGGTGAGCTCGGGAAGGGTGACGCGGATGATGTTGCCGTCGTTGGTGGGATTCGCTCCGAGGTTCGGCGTGTCGCGGATGGCGTGCTCGATGTCTTTCAACGCCCCCTTGTCGTAGGGCGTGACGACGAGGGTGCGCGCCTCGGGGTTCTGCAACGACGCGAGCTGGGCGAGCGGCGTCGGCGTGCCGTAGTAGCTCACCATGATCTTCTGGAAGAGCTGGGGGTTCGCCCGCCCCGTGCGCACGGTCGCGAAGTCGTCTTTCGCGACGTCGACGGCCTTGTGCATGCGTGCGGTGGCATCGGAAAGTACATCCGCGATCACGGGGGCTCCTTCTGGTTCGATCCTCGGGACAGTCTATCGAGTGGGTGCCGGCACGCCGTTGCTCACGACCGTGCCGAGGTCGGACCCCAGGATCGCTGCCGTGACGTTGCCGCCCGGCTCCATGCCGAAGACCTGCATCGGCATCCCGTTGTCCATGCAGAGGCTGAACGCCGTGGAGTCGACCACCTTGAGCCCTCGCTGGAGCGCCTCGAGGTAGCTGATGCGGTCGATCTTGTGCGCCTCGGGGTTGGTGCGGGGATCGTCGGAGTAGACGCCGTCGACGCCGTTCTTCGCCACGAGCACCACATCGGCGTCGATCTCGAGCGCACGCTGCGCCGCGACCGTGTCGGTCGAGAAGTACGGGAGCCCGGCACCAGCACCGAAGATGACGACGCGCCCCTTCTCGAGGTGGCGCTCTGCGCGGCGGGGGATGTACGGCTCCGCGACCTGCGTCATCTCGATCGCCGACTGGACCCGGGTCTCGGCGCCGGCCTGCTCGAGGAAGTCCTGCAGTGCGAGGGAGTTCATCACCGTGCCGAGCATGCCCATGTAGTCGGCGCGCCCACGGTCCATGCCGCGCTGCGACAGTTCGGCCCCTCGGAAGAAGTTGCCGCCGCCGACGACGATGGCGATCTCGACCGTGGCCGCGGCATCCGCGATCTCCTTGGCGAGCGCGCTCACGACATCGGGATTGACCCCGAGCGCACCGCCTCCGAAGGCCTCGCCCGACAGCTTCAGCATGACCCTGCGCTTGCGTTCCGTCATCCGGACCGCTCCTTCCCTCTGGGTGTCAAAACTACTGGTTCGCGGACTCCGGCGCAGTGCCGGTTCGCGGCATCCTGCCCCATCGACTCGCTCGGGGTCGTGATGTCGCCGGACACAGCAAAGGAGTCCGGATCGCTCATGCGATCCGGACTCCCATGCGGCACCTACGCGCCGACCTTGAAACGAGCGAAGTCGCTCACCGTGAGGCCCGCGTCGGCGACGACCTTGCCGACCGAGACCTTGTCGTCCTTCGCGTACGGCTGCTCGAGCAGTGCGACCTGCTTGAAGTACGCGCCGAGGCGTCCCTCGATGATCTTCGGGAGGGCGGCTTCGGGCTTGCCCTCCTCGCGGGTGATCTGCTCGACGATCGTGCGCTCCTTCTCGACCGATTCGGCCGGGACGTCCTCGCGGGCGAGGAACTCGGGGTTCGCGAACGAGATGTGCTGGGCGACGCTGCGCGCCGTCTCAGCGTCATCGCCCGCGTAGCCGAGCACGACGCCGACCTGCGGCGGGAGGTCCTTCGACGTCTTGTGCAGGTAGATCGAGAACTCCCCGCCCTTGACGAGGCGGATGCGACGGAGTTCGACCTTCTCGCCGAGGATCGCCGCCTCCTCGTTGATCACGTCGGCGACCGTCGCCTGCCCTGAGCCCGTCGAAGGGTCGGCCGGGGCGGCGAGGGCCGCTTCGACCGAGTCGGCACGAGCCGCGGCGGCGGCGGCGAGCACGCGGTCGGCGAGAGCGACGAACTTGTCGCCCTTCGCGACGAAGTCGGTCTCGCACGCGAGCTCGATGAGCGTGGCGGTGCCGTCGGCGTTGTCGACGGCGGCGACGAGGCCCTCGGCCGTGGAACGATCGGCGCGCTTGGCGTTGCCCTTCGCACCCTTCAGGCGGAGGATCTCCACCGCCTTGTCGATGTCACCGTCTGCCTCGACCAGCGCGTTCTTCGTGTCGACCATGCCGGTGCCGAGGCGTTCGCGCAGGGTCTTGACGTCTTCGAGGGTGAAGTTGGCCATATCTGAAGTCTCCTGGACTCGTGGTCTGGTGGTGGAGTGGTCTTACTTGGTGTCGGCGGGCTCGGCGGCGGCAGCGGCCTGGGCGTCGGCCTCGGACTCGGTCGCGGCCTCGGCGGTGGCGTCCGCCGAAACGGCCTCGACGCCCTCGGCGACCTCTTCGGCCTCGGCGGTGGCCTCGTCGACCTTCGCGGTCTCGGGCGAGGACTGCTCGGGGGTCTGCGCCTGGAGGAGTTCCTGCTCCCACTCGGCGAGCGGCTCGACGGCCGAGACGTTGCCCTCGGCCTCGGGCTTCTGGTGACGCTCGATGAGGCCCTCGGCGGCGGCGTCCGCGATGATGCGGGTGAGCAGGCTCACCGAGCGGATCGCGTCGTCGTTGCCCGGGATCGGGTACTGCACCTCGTCGGGGTCGCAGTTGGTGTCGAGGATGCCGATGACGGGGATGCCGAGCTTCTTCGCCTCGTCGATCGCGAGGTGCTCCTTCTTGGTGTCGACCACCCAGAGGGCCGACGGCGTCTTCGACAGGTTGCGGATGCCGCCGAGCGACTTGTGCAGCTTGTCGAGCTCGCGCTTCTTGATGAGGAGCTCCTTCTTGGTGAAGCCGCTCGTGGTGCCCTCGAAGTCGAGCTCCTCGAGCTCCTTCATGCGCGCGAGGCGCTTGGAGACCGTGGTGAAGTTGGTGAGGAGTCCGCCGAGCCAACGCTGGTTGACGAAGGGCTGGCCGACGCGGGTCGCCTGCTCGGCGATCGACTCCTGGGCCTGCTTCTTCGTGCCGACGAAGAGGATCGTGCCGCCGTGGGCAACCGTCTCCTTGACGAAGTCGTACGCCTTGTCGATGTAGGCGAGCGACTGCTGCAGGTCGATGATGTAGATGCCGGAACGCTCGGTGAAGATGAAGCGCTTCATCTTCGGGTTCCAACGGCGGGTCTGGTGCCCGAAGTGCACGCCGCTGTCGAGCAGCTGGCGGATGGTGACGACGGCCATGAGCCGTACTCCTTTGTTCTCAGTTGTCGCTCCGACCGGCGGCCGGGAGCCCTGGTGCCCGGCACGGCTCCGCCCGCTCCGAGGAGCAGGACTGAGTGGAGTCGTCGGCCGAAATGGCACGCGTAGTCGCCCCGGCGGACCGAGGCGCTCTCGATACTCTACCATCGGCACTGGTCCTCCCCAACCGGAAACCGGGGCCGCCTCTCCCCCTCTTGCCGGCATTCCGCATCGGATGCCTCGCGGTCGCCGAGCATCGGACCATGACCGTCCGCCCACCCGCCGGCGCTGCCCGCCGGCCGTGTCCCCGAGGCCACCGCGTTCGGGCATTCCGTCTGCTCGCGGCATCCGCTGTGCTGCTGTCGACGAGCGCCGCATTCGTGACGATCGCACCCGCCGCCGCGCAGGTGGTCGGGGCCGCGCCTGTCTCGGAGGGTCCCGGAGGCCCGCTGCGCATCGAGCAGTGGCGGTGGCCGGTGGCGCCGCCCATCCGTGTCGTCGCGCCGTTCCGCGCGCCCCCGTCGCCGTACGCCGCCGGTCATCGGGGCATCGATCTCGTGGTGGAGCCAGGCGCGGGCGTCGTCGCGCCGGCTGCAGGGGTCGTCAGCTTCGCGGGGCAGGTGGCCGGTCGCGGCGTCGTGGCGATCGACCACGGCGGCGGCGTGGTGAGTGCGATCGAGCCGGTCGAGGCGCTCGTGGCGAAGGGCACACCGGTCTCCGCAGGCGGCACGATCGCCGACGTGGCATCCGGCGGCCATTGCGCGGCCGGATGCGTGCACTTCGGCGTGCGGATCGACGGCGAGTACGTGTCGCCGTTCCTGTTCCTCGGCGGCCTGCCGCGGGCGGTGCTCCTGCCCCTGCGGTAGGCGTCGCCTGATCGGGCCGGTCGTCGCGGCCCCGGCGGCCGCGCGCGATGTCAGGCGCGCGGGTGCGCGGTGCGGTAGCTCTGTTTGAGTCGCTCCGCCGACACGTGGGTGTAGATCTGCGTGGTGCCGAGGCTCGCATGCCCGAGGAACTCCTGAACGGCGCGCAGGTCGGCGCCGCCGTCGAGGAGGTGCGTGGCCGCGCTGTGGCGCAGCGCGTGCGGGCCGCTCGGTCCTGCCCCGGGGATCGACGAGAGCAGCGCCGCGATCTGGCGATGCACGCTACGGACGCCGAGGCGTGCACCGCGAACGCCGAGGAACACGGCGGTGCCGACGTCTGCCGTCGGAGTTCCGTTCGGTGTGGCCGCCGCGAGGATCGCGGGCCGGGCGACATCCAGATAGCGGTCGAGGGCACGGGCGGCGGGCGCTCCGTAGGGGACGACGCGTTCCTTCGCGCCCTTGCCGATGACCCGCACGGTGCGACGCCGGCGGTCGACGTCTGGCAGGTCGAGGCCCACGAGCTCCGACACGCGCAGCGCCGAGGCGTAGAGCAGCTCGGCGATGGCGGCGTCGCGAACCGCGACCGGGTCGCCGCCCACCGCGCGATCGGCGAGCGCCGCGAGTGCGTCGGCGAGCGCCGTCTCGGTGATGACCCGGGGCAGGGTGCGCAGTGCGCGCGGTGCCTTGAGCCTGGCGCCGGGGTCGGCTGCGAGGAGTCCGCGACGGCGGAGCCAGGCGGTCCAGCCGCGAGCGGATGCCGCGCGCCGTGCAATGCTCGACCGGGCGAGCCCCCGTTCGGTCGTCTCCCACAGCCAGTCCCGGAGGAGGACGAGCTCGATCCCGGCGACGGAGACGACGCCGCGTCGGCTCGCGAAGTCGACGAGTTCGACGAGGTCGGAGCGGTAGGCGGCGACGGTGTGCTCGGAGTACCCTCGCTCGGTGCGAATGTGCACGAGGTAGTCGTCGACCAGTTGATCGAGGTTCACGCCACCAGCATGCCCGGGCGGATGCCCGCGTGACCTCCCGTTCGCCCGCGCGCCGCACATCGATGGATCACGGTGCGGGGGGTTGCTTGCGCGAGAACCGCTCGAGCCGCGCCTCGGGCGGCAGGTTCGCGAGCTCCGCGAGGAACTCCTCGCCGAAGCTCGTCACGGTGGAGAACGGCCCGACGGGCACGACCGAGGTGACGATCGAGTCGTCGTAGACGTGCACGAGCGTGAACGATCGGCCGCCGTCGATGCCGACGAGTTCGCCCGAGGGCGCGGAGACATCCATCGTGTACGCCGTCGCGCCCGCGACGGACACCGGGATGCCCGCGAACATCCCGTTCGTGGCGTAGTGCAGATGGCCGCCGAGGATCAGCCGCACGTCCCGAGCGCGCACGACGTCGGCGAGTTCGTCTTGTCCTCGCAGTTCGAGCACATCCATGAGCGAGAGCGGGGTCGCGATGGGTGCATGGTGCATCGCGAGGATCGTGCCTTCGGCGGCCGGTTCGGCGAGCACCTCGTCGAGCCAGGCGAGGGATGCCGCGTCGAGCGCACCGTGGTGGTAGCCCGGCACGCTCGTGTCGAGGGCGACGACGCGCAGTCCGCGGATCTCGGCGACGTGATGCACCGGTCCTTCTGCGGGTGCGGCCTCATCGAGGAGTCCGGTACGGAACGCCGCCCGCTCATCGTGGTTGCCCATGACCCACACGACGGCGGCACCGGTGGCCGTGGCGAGCGGCTCGAATGCCTCGCGTACGAGCCGATAGGCATCGGGCTCTCCGAGATCGGTGACGTCGCCGGTCACGACGATCGCGTCGAGGCGCTGGCCGAGCCGCGTGAGTTGCGCGATCGTGCGGTCGAGCGCCGAGACCGTGTCGGCGACGCCGCCGAGAGGTGCGCCGCCCTCGAGCAGGTGCGTGTCGCTGACCTGGGCGATCACCTGCTTCGCCGCCGGATACCTGCCGAGCCGCAACTCCTCCATCGATACCTCCTCGCCACGCCAGCCTAGGGCGTGCTGCCGACGCTCCGGCGACCCCGGCGCGCGTCACGACGAACGACGCCGAACCCACCCATCGGAGTGTCGCATTGCCGCGTCGTTCACCTCGAGCACGCCGAGCACGCCCATGACCTCATGCACTGACATCCCTGTGCGCCGCACGATGTCGTCGATGCCGCGCGGGCTCCGCGTGCTCAGGGCGTCGGTCACACGCAGCAGGTCGGGCGCGGGCTCGGTCGTGGTGACGCCGGAATCGGCAGTGGCCACGCCGGCCGCGCCGGAATCGACCCGGCCCGCGCCGGCATCGGCGACCCGGCCCCCGCCGGCCAGTTCGGCCATCTGGTCGGCGTCGACGACGCACACGGCGTCATATTCTCGAAGGAGGCGATGGCATCCGGCCGATGCGGGGCTCGTGACGGGCCCGGGCACCGCGCCGAGCGGCCTGCCGAGCGCCGCGGCATGCCCGGCCGTGTTGAGCGAGCCGGAGCGAACGCCGGCCTCGAGCACGACGGTGGCGTCGGCGGATGCGGCGATCAATCGATTGCGTTGCAAGAACCTTCTCCGAACTAAGGCTTATTGCAAGCTTGGTGGCCTGGGCTTGGTGGCCGGCGCCGACTCATTCACGCTCGATTCGATCGCCCAGCCCAGGCACCCGACTCCCCGAATCCGTCAGTCTCGTTTGATTGTCAGTCGCCGTCCGGCAGCGCTTCGTCGTGGTGGGAGTCGGGTTCTGGTGCGTCCAGTGCGTCGAGCAGCTCTCCGAGCACGGCCCGAAGGTCGTTGTATCCCTGGGTGTAATACAGTGCGTCCATTTCAGGCCATGGCACATTCTCGTAAGAGGTGACGATCTCGCGAGCATCCCGGATGGCGGTATTCAGGCGTGTGAGGCCGGGATGAATCGTCGTGATCCACTCGTCGATCCTCGCGAACGGTATCGGCGCGAAGCCGTGCGCGTCGACGCCGACATGGAATTCGAGCCCGCCTGGACCGTGATCGCGGGCGTGGGTATGGCCGTGCAACAGCGGGAGCTCTTCGTCGTTTCGGGGCCGGTGGGCGCGGTGACGCTCCACCTCCTGTGAGTCGCCCCAATAGGGGTAGTGGCATGCCAAAAGGCGGTGCCCGGAGCGTGTGCCTTCCACGATCTCTGGAAGGATCTCCCAGCCTGCCGCCTCGTACAGGGGCCTGAATCGTTCGATCGCTGCCTTGGTCTGGGTCGCCGACGAGACCCGGTCGTGGTTGCCTGGGATCAGGAAGCGACGCCCGTTGAGCTTCCGAGTCATCGCCATCGACTCCTCGATTGGCCCCAGTGCGACATCGCCCAGATGGAGCACTACGTCATCGGGGCCGACGATGTCGTTCCAACGCCGGGTCATCTCGTCATTCATCTCGTCGACGGACCCGAACGGCCGATCGGCGAGCTCGATGATGCGTTGGTGACCGAAGTGGGTGTCAGCGGTGATGAAGTCCACCTGGTCGAAGTCGAACCGCGGATACTCACTCATAGCAGCAATTCTCTCGAATCTGTCGTCCGGGGCCTCTACCGGACTGGAGCATGCGTCAGACTCTTGTCATGGGCTTCGAAGACGATGAAGCGGCCCCGAGGTGCGAGATGTGCGAGATCCCGCTTGAGCTCATTCCCGATACGGCCGGCGAGCACCTCGCAGTTCGCTTGGACTGCATCGTCCATGGGCCTCAGCTTATGTGGATGCCGTTCGGTGACGACGCCGCGAAGTAGCAGCCGGGCCGGATGCACGTGACCCCGCGACTCGGAAGCTGTCACCTCCGGGCGACGTGCGTGGGCGTCGGCTCGAGCAAGAGGCGGATGGTCCTCGTGAGCCGCGATCGCGCGGGTCGCCAACTCGGGATCTGGGCATCTGTTCAGGGTGAGGTAGGGCCGAGTCCGCATGAGTGTGCAACTCGCTGACTGAACAAGCGGGCCACCTTTTACACGTCGTTTCGCTGTCGCGCAACCCCGCGACAGGGGGTGCAGGTCACCGTACCGTTCGTATCGATAGGTGGTCGTTTCCCCGGACCTCGGAGCGCACATCGCTGGAGCTCATTCGAGTTCAACCAGATGTGGAGCGAAGACATGAAGAAGGCGTATTCACCCTCTCCTCCGCGAGCGGCTTCTGGCTCTGTGTGGCAGGAGACTCTCGCGGCAGCGAGCACGACGACCTCGTGCGCCTGGCTCGATGAGCCGGGCTACACGGGTCCGCTGCCGCACCGGCAGACGCGACCCGCCCTGAGGCGCGCCCGCGTCTCATCCATCGCACCACGTTCTTAGGAGAATCGACATGGAAGCCATCCAGAACGGTCTTTCGACGGCGCTTGAGAATCTGGCGACGTTCCTACCGCAATTGTTGCTGTTCCTGGTGATCCTCCTCATCGGGTGGATCATCGCGAAGGTGATCTCCAAGATCATCGACAAGGTGTTGGAGAAGGTCGGCTTCGACCGTGCGGTCGAACGCGGCGGCATCAAGAAGGCCCTCGCGAAGAGCAAGTACGACGCGTCCGCGATCGTGGGCAAGATCGTCTTCTACTTCCTGATGCTGTTCGTGCTCCAGATGGCGTTCGGCGTCTTCGGCCCGAACCCGATCAGCGACATCCTGACCGCGATCATCGCCTACCTGCCGTTGATCTTCGTCGCGATCATCATCCTCGTAATCACCTTCGCCATCGCCGCGGCGGTGCGTGAACTCATCAAGAACTCCCTGGGTGGCCTGTCCTACGGCAAGACGCTCGCGAACCTGGCCAGCTTCTTCATCATCGGTCTGGGTGTCATCGCCGCCCTCAACCAGATGCGGATCGCGGTGACGGTCACCATGCCGATCCTGATCGCGGTACTCGCCACGATCGCCGGCATCCTGATCGTCGGGGTCGGCGGTGCGCTGATCAAGCCCATGCAGGGCCGGGTCGAGCAGTACCTCAGCAAGGCCGAGGAAGAGGCTCCGAAGATCAAGGAGGAAGCCAAGAACGCTCCGAGCATCAAGGAACAGGCTCAGGAGGCCAAGGAGAAGGCGCAGCACAAGCTGGATGCCCCGCCGGAACCGCAGTACCGGGCACGCCCTTCGGGCTCACGCCCCATGTAGGGACCTGCGCGCGCGGGTCCCCCGCCAAACCGTGGCCGCGGCTACCCGGCCTGAGAGCGCCGAGGAGAAGGAGGGCGACATGAGTTCAGCAACTGGCCCCAGTGATCCGGGGAGACGGCACGAACCCCGGGTAGAGCGGGTCGAGAGCGAGCCGGTCGTCGCGGAACACACCGACTCGCGAGACCGATACGACCGGGAAAGCGTCGTCGAGCGGGAGAAGGAACGCTATGGCGGAATCAAGATCGGTTCAGCGTTCTTCGGGTGGCTGACCGCTACCGGTGCCACGGTGCTCCTGATCGCCCTCGCTGCCGCTATCGCTGCGCTGGTCGGCGCGATGACCGGCGGCGTCGACGAGGCGGCAGCCGATGCCGGGCAGAACCTGCAAGCGGCCGGGATCTGGGGGGTCATCATTCTGCTGGTGATCTGGTTCATCGCGTACTACTGCGGCGGCTACGTCGCCGGGCGGATGGCCAGATTCAGCGGCGTGCTACAGGGCGTCGCCGTGTGGATCTGGGCGGTTGTCATCGCGGTCATCTTGACCGTGGTCGGGCTCATCGCCGGGCAGAACCTCTCACTTCCCACGGGCGCGATGCCGACCCTGCCATTCCCCGAGGACCAGGCGACCATGGCGGCTGTCATCTCCATCATCGTTGTCGCGGTGGTGGCCTTGGGCGGGGCGATCCTCGGCGGCATGGCCGGGATGCGATTCCACCGCAAGGTCGATCGGGAAGGCCTCGGCGAATAGGACTGCAGCCAACAGGCTGCATCAGGCGGGCCGGCAATGGTTCGTCTGGCATCAGAAGAAACACCCAACGCGAAGGAGCAAAAACGTGCAGATTCAGAAGCAGCAGGTCATCGACTTCTTGAAGAACCGTGGAGACGACGAGAAGGCCAGGCAGGCCGAGTCCGATCTCCCCGACCAGGTCGACACCGACCAGGACGCCGGGATGCTGCGGCAGCTCGGAGTGGACCCGAAGATGCTGGCCGGGGGATAACGCCGCATCTTCTGGGAAGACGGCGCCGAGGGCAGCAGACCATCCTGCCCTCGGCGCCGGTCATCACGTCGGGACCGCCAGCTGCCAAGTCAGTTGCTGTTCTTGGACGATTGTCCCTGCACACCCATTCGTTCAGACCGATCCTCACGAATAAGGACTTGTTCACGAAGGGATCTCATCCACCCTCAGGAGTGAAGATCATGACCACCGACTACGACGTGCCGCGCACCGACAACGCGGAGCAACCACTGACCGAACTGTCCATCCTGTCGGCCGTCGGCAACTCGGTCGAAATCGAAAGCGACGACCTCAAGGACTGGGACAGCGGCTTCGATGAGATCTCCGAGCCCACCCCCGACGTGGTAATCGTGCCACCCCAACCATCTGAGTTCACCTGCAGCCGCTGCTTCCTCCTCATCGACCTGCACCGGCTGGCAGACCAATCGGGTACCGACGCCGTCTGTGTCGACTGCGCCGACCCATAGAACGCGGTTGGCAAAGAGCGTAGGGTCCCCAGGAGTGGAAGCAGTCAGCGTCCGCCACGGGCGAAGGGCGCGACACCGCGGATGTTCAAGTCGATCGATCCACGCTGACACGAAAGCGAAACGAGAGCGGGTGAGCATGGATCGAACTGAGATCGCTGCGGCCGCGCTTGCTGACTTCCGGCGATCGCCGGAACGCTTGCAGGTACCTGGGCTTGGGGTGCTCTCTCGTCGAGCGCGCGATGATCTCCGTCCGCTCGAGAACTCCACGTTCTCCTATGGTCTTCTCAGCTCGAGCATCGGACAGCTCCCGACCCTTGAACAAGGCATATGGAGGCAGCGCGTCGGTGACTTCGACCTCTACCTGCTCTCCGACGATCAAGAGATCGTGGTACTCGCAATCGTGTCGACCGATCGTCATGAACCCCACTCGGGCGACGATGCCCTTGAGCGCATCACGGTTGGTGGTGTTCCCAATGTTGGTGTCTACAAGCACTGATGATGTGGCTTACGTGGGGATGCTCTGGGTTGCTTCTAACCCTTGCGGCGGGCACTCCTTCAGATGATGCGTGAGACTTGGATTCTGATCGTCGAATTGGTGCCGTGAGTCCGGGCGCGGAGCGTGTCCGCAACGCTACGGGCGGTCTCTGGCGTGGGGATCGCTTGTTGTGTGGCGATCCGAGCGGTGATGACCGTGACGCCGTCTTGTTCGGTGGAGCTCACTCTGTTGATGAGGTGCGGGTTTTGTCCGACGAGGGCGGCGGCGACAAGGGGGACAGCTGCGGGGAGGCGGCTTGGCGCGAAGACCGCGTCGACGCCGGGCACGGCGAGGACAGTTGCGGTGAGCGCTTCGTCGCTGTCGAAGGCGGGAGCGGCGGCCATTTCGGTCATGCTGGCGCGCTTGCGGTGACGTAGCCGTGGACGTCGGTGATGTCGATGTGGGTCGCGGTGACATTCAGCTCGGTGTGCTGTCGCAGTGCCGATCTCACGGATTGATGGAGTTGTTCGGACAGTTCGGGGATGTGCTGACCCCAGGCGACACTGACGCTGAGGTGGACTTCGATGGGGGCGCCGGGCTGTTCGGCGTCACCTATGAGTTCGCACTTGCCGACGATGACTCCGGGGATCGTGTCGCCGATGGTGCGCAGCAACGCGCGGACGGCTCCTTCGGTGACGCTGATCTGCACGCGCGGGTCGGGGTGCTGAATCGGGAGGTCTCGGCCGGAGCGCATCTCGTGGGAGATGCTGGCCATGATCTCGTCAAACCAGGTGTCAGGAGGCGGGGGTAGGGTGCGGGCGTCTTCAAGGATCAGGTCGCGCGAAAGTTGGGCGACGCGGGTGAGGGCGTCGAGCGCGTTGAGGCATTCCGGGCAGGTCTCGATGTCCGGGTCGTACGGGATTCGGTCGCGGGAGAGGTAGTCGCTGAGCTCGTCGACGGTCTTCCCGCAGTCCAGGCGTTCGAGCGTGATCTCGGTCATCGCCATCCCTCCAGCTGGATGGTGAGGCTGACCCGTGCGCGGGCGAGCTTTCCGCGTACGGATGCCGGTGTCAGATTCATCTCTTTCGCAACCTCGGCGTAACTGAGTTCCGCAACCTCTCTGAGCAGCCAGCAGTTTCGTTGATCCTCGGGCAGCTTGTCAAGAGCGACGGACAGCGCGCTCAGGTGCGCGGTGCGGACCGCGAGGTTCTCCGGCTGCATGGTGTCGGGAAGTGCGGGTTCGACGACGGGCAGCGGGAGGGTGGGCGGTCGTCGTTTGAGGTGCGAGAGCGCGCAACGGCTGGTGATCTTCATCAGCCAGGACTTCACCATCGCCCGGTCGCGCAGATTCGGCAGTTGTTGCCAGGCGATCACGAACGCGTCCTGGACCACGTCGTCCGCGTCACTGGAGTCGCCGAGCATCCGGCGTGCGTGGGCGCGCATCAACGGGGCGTGACGGTGCACGAGCGCTGCGAACGCGGCCGTGTCGTCGTCGATCGCACGCTCGACGAGGATCTCGTCGGCGACCACCTGCAGACGTGGCGCATCGATGGCAGCTGCATGGATCACCGACATGATCACCTCCCGCGAAACGTCCTCCGTCGAACTTCTTTGTGACGAATTCACCCCGAGACGCCTCTTAGTTATAGAGCGAACGTATCGCTCGGACGCGAAACCGCTAGGTGGTTGCGTTCCACTTCGCGAACGGATAAGAGGACTCCCCATGGCCACCGAAGACATGACCACCACGCCCGCCACGCCGGCCGGGACGCCGCCGACCCAGACGCCGCAGCCTCAGTCTCAGACGCCGCCGAGCCAGACGCCGCCGAAGGCTGCGAGCACGTCGCGCGTTGACCGCTCGTTCGGTTCCCGCCCGCCCGCGGACACGTCCACGGCCGGGACGACGACCATCGCTGACGGCGTGGTCGCCAAGGTCGCCGGCATCGCGGCACGTGAGGTGTCGGGCG
Source organism: Agromyces sp. NPDC058484 (assembly GCF_042720415.1). Classification (NCBI taxonomy): domain Bacteria; kingdom Bacillati; phylum Actinomycetota; class Actinomycetes; order Micrococcales; family Microbacteriaceae; genus Agromyces; species Agromyces sp. NPDC058484. The sequence continues at coordinate 392,238 of NZ_JBHXMP010000001.1, forward strand.
TGTACGCGCTCGGCGGAGGCGGCGCCCGGATGATGGGCGCGATCCGCGAAGCGGTGAGCGCCACCGACTACGCGCAGGGTGTGAACGTCGAAGTCGGCGAGACCCAGGCCGCCGCCGACATCACGATCGTCGTCGAGTACCCCGCGCCCGTGCAGGACGTGGCCTCGAACGTGCGGGCCGCGGTCAGCGGAGCGATCAGCAAGCTCGTCGGGCTCGAGGTCGTCGAGGTCAACGTCGAAGTCAACGACGTGCACCTGCCCAGCGACGACAGCGAAGAGGAGTCGCGCGTCTCATGACTCCGACCGTCTCCGGTGCGCTGATCGGTGCGATCCTTGCCGTCTCGATCATCCTGTTCGGGTTCTGGGGGTTCCTCCTGGTGGCCCTGTTCATGGGGATCGGTGCCGTGCTGGGGCGCATCGTGTCAGGCAAGCTCGACGTCCGCGGTCTCGCGACCGCATTCAGTGGGCGGCGTACCTCGTAATGGTCGCCACCCAGGCCGGACTCATCGACGGCGAGGCTGTGCAGGCCGCCGTCGATGAACCCCTCCACCCCGGCCGCATCGATATCCGAGAACGCGTCTTGGTCAAAGTGACCCAGGAAGCCGCGGCCACCGTCATCGGAGTGGACCGCGGCGACGTGTCCGTCGACGTCGGCCAGTTCGGTCACGGCATCGCTGTGCGGATCGCCAGCCCGCTCCCGATCCCTGACCTCGATGACACCGCGGCCATCCAGTCGGGTATGCCGGTCCTGGACCGTGTCGCTGCGATCCAGCAGCAGCTCCGCGACCGCATCTCGCACCTGCTCGGCCGGGATGTGATGCGGGTGAACGTCACCGTGACCGGCGCGGTGATCGCCGAGAAGAGGAGAGTGAGATGAGCACCCCCGCGTTCCGCCGCGTCGTGCGCCGTGAGACACACTCCCCCCGAACGATCGCGATGATCATCGCCGTCGTCGTGCTGCTGATCGTGCTGATCTACCTCGGCGCGGAGATCGTGCTGTACCTTGCCGCGCAGCCCGCGCTGCTGCTGGGGCCCTTGGCCGGGTTCGCCTGGCTGGTCGGACTGCCGACCGCGCAACCGGGCTGGCTCGTCGTCGTAGGCGGCATCGCCCTCGCGGTGATCGGGCTCGTGCTAATCGGGCTCGCTGTGGCGCCGGGCCGGCTCCCGAAACACGAGATGACCTACCCGAGCCGGGCCGTGGTCATCGACAACGGCGTCATCGCGGCAGCCCTCGCTCAACACCTCACCGAAGAAACCGGCATCCCCCGCGAGAACATCACCGTCGGCGTCGCGCACCGCACCGTCGATGTCACCGTGACACCAGGCCCCGGAGTCCCGCTCCAACGCGACCGCGTCCAACAACTCGCCGACACCGAGATGGACTCCTACCAACTCGCCCCGCGAGTCAAGACCCGGGTCCGCATCAAACGATCCGAAGAGAGCGAGTGGGACCGATGAACAACACCAACCGGGCCGCGAACCGGATCATCCTCCTGCTCGTCGGCATCGTTTTTCTCGCCCTCGGCGGCGCAGCCATCATCCTGATCGTCTGGCCCGCCGCCGCGGAATACTGGACCGGCGCCGGGGAGGCAGCTGAAAACTGGATCGACCAAGCCCTGGAAACGACCAAGATCGGGCTCGGTGCCTTGAGCTGGATCGGCCTCGCTGTACTCGCGCTTATCCTGCTGCTGATCGTGCTCCTGATCGTCGCACTCACCGGCATCGGCGGGCGTCGATCGCGGACCGTGCTCCGCTCGACCGGGCAAGAGAACCCGCTCGGACGCGTCACCGTTCAGGAGGCCTTCGCCTCAGACGCCCTCCAGCACTCCCTCGGCACCAGAGACGAGATCCTCTTCGCCAGCGTCACCGCGAATAACGTCAAGAAGCGTCCGGTCATGCACGTCAGCGTCACCCCCAGGCAGAACACCTCACCCAGGCATGTGATGGAGGACATCGACCACCTCGTCAGCAACCTCGCCACCCTCACCGGGAAGAACGTCCCAACCTTCGTATCAATGCACTCCGGGATCCGCGCCAAACTCGCCCACGACCAGAGCCGAGTCACCTGACCCTGCAACACTCGACCCGGAACGTGAACTCGTTGAGGCAGTAGAGCAGCTGATGCTCAGCGACGCCGTAGTGCCCGCGTCAGCCCGCGCCGGTCCCCGGTTTGTCGGCCCGGCGCCGCTCGAGCGTGAGTCGAACGATGGTGCTCATCTGGCTGAGCTTTTCATCGGCCGCACGCAGACTGATCTCGATGCCCTCGAGCTCGCCCATCCACCCCATGCGGCGGGCCTCTGCCTGCCGCTCGACGAGGTTGCCGCGGAGGGCCTCGAGGCGGCGGCGCTGCTCGGGATCGGGGCGGAGCATCGGGCAGCGGATGCAGGCGTGCTCGTGGGCGCAAGGTGTGCCGTAGCCGCGTGAGCATGAGCCATATTCGACCTTCCGTTTCGCGAAGTGCGCCTGGAACTCCTCAAGCTCTGCCGACGTCGGTTCCCGATAGTCCTCGACGGGCCGGAGAGTTCGACGGCGGTCAACGAACTCGCGGAAGTGTCGCGCGACCTCGTCATCGAAAACGGCGGCGTATCCCTGGGTGGTCGCGATGTTCAGGTGACCCATGACCTTGGAGAGAATGTGGACGGGCAGCCCGGTGCGTAGCGCGTCGGTCGCGAAGATGCGGCGGAAGTCGTGGGCGGTGAGCTTGGTCTTCTCGTCACCGACGCCGGAGATCTTGAGGGCGTAGATGAGGAAGGTGCGGATCGTCGAGTGGGAGAACACACGGTTGTGGGTTCGCAGCCGCCGTTGGAAGAGGAACGGCAGGGGTGGGCTGAACGTCTTCTCGGCGTCGTCGTACCGGACCGCGAGCGGGACTTGGTGCTCGTCGCCGCGGACACGCTGCCGGATAGTGGCGAGGACGTGTGCGAGCTCGGGTGAGACCAGCAGCACTCGTTCGCGGTCCGACTTCGAGGGAACGATCTGCAACAACAGCATCCGCTCGTTATTCGTCGGTTGGTAGGTGAACAGCGCCGTCGCCGTGAGCTCGAGCAGTTCTTCCATGCGGATCCCGGTCTCGTGGAGGACGTGGATACTGGCCCATGCCCAGAACGCGGTGTCTTCCGCCCTAGCCTGGGCGATGACCGCGCCGGTGGTCTCATTGCGGATCGGGATGGAGCTCATCGCATACCCGGGCAACGGCCGCGGCAGACGGTGATAGCACACTCCGTCGAACTCGAAGGTGTCGCCCGGCGGCGTGCTTTCGGCGATAGCGAGCAATGCTTGCTGTCGGTCCTTATCCTGGTCGACGCTTCCGATCAGACGGGGAACCTCTGGGGTGAGGTGGCGAATGCGCTGGTGGATCTCGGACTGAACTCGTCTCTTCTGCTTCATGGCGCCGGCGGTGTCGTTGGTGGTCAGGAACGACGGTGCGGCCCAGCGGGCCCAGTATGCGTCGTGGGTCGCCCAGGCGGCGATGTCCAGGTAGAGCCCACGGACGGCGAACATCGCGCGGTGACGGTCGGCGAATTCGTGTGCGATGTGCTGTTTCCAGCGCCGTCCGAGCTCCGGATTGATGTGGAGGTCCTCCTGGCTGGGGTTCTGCTCGCGGATCGGGCGCCAGAATTTCCGCAGCAACTCGTAGGACAGGCTGCGCAGGCTGGAGTGGTCCAGGGATGCTTCCCGGGTTCGGAGGTAGCGGATGAACATTTCGGCAACCGGGGCCGGCTCGATTCCGTAGAACTCGACGATCTGGGCAACGTCGCGGCGCCCGGGGTGAGCGAGTTGCCGCAAGCTCGGAGCGTCCGATGGCGCGATGCCGAGGTCCTTCAGCAGTGCCCATGCCACCGCGGCGCTTGCTCGACCACGCTTGTCGTTGACCACCCTCGTGAAGCGGACCAAGTCGTCGGCGGTGATCTCCTCGAGGTGCTTCCCGGTTGCAGCTTGGACGACGAGGAGCGCTCGTCTACCGTCCGAGGGAACACTCGTCTTTCCCGCGTGATGACGGGCATGGGCTTCCTCCAGCCCTGTCGAGGTCCATGGCAGGAACCCGCCGAGGCGGATGCGGCTATTGTGTGCGAGGAACTGCGTGGTAGGTCGGAACGCGTCCAGGTGCAGCAGGACCGTAACCCCCATTCCCGGCCCGGTGCCCGCGGCTCGGGCGGCCTCTGAGAGACCGGGGAATGCCTCTGTCCAAGCGTCGGGCTCCAGCATGGTTCCAGCGCCGCTCGCGTCCCAACGCTCCTGCCAGCTGTCACCGGGCAGATCCAGGAGACGGCCGAGGAACAGCTCTGTCAGCGGCCGATAGTTCCGGCCGCCGTGCTTGTCCTCCTGCCGCAGCCGCTTCGCTGCCTCGAGAACCTCGCCAGCGGTGATATCCGGGCGGGAAGGTGCCCGGAACACAGCGGGCCCATCCGCAGAGCGCGTGTCCGCCACGAGCGCGTTCTCGAGGGCGTCGAGGACGGGTAAGTCCTTTACCAAGGGTCGTCTCCCATCAACTCGATCAGATCGTCATGGTCGTATCGCAGGCTCTCCTTCGAAGGGGGAAGCTGCGGCTGCTCGCGCGCTCGGAGATGCTCGGCGACCCGGGTGAGGACGTCGGCGTCGTGTTGCCGGACGTATATCTCCGTGGTCGACAGGTTCGCGTGCCCAAGGATCCGCTGGATATCTGGGAGGCTCAGGGACGAGTCTTGCGCCATCTGAGCGGCGGCGGTGTGGCGGAGGTCGTGCAGCCGAATATGCGCGCCGAGCGCTTCACCCGCCCGACGGAGCATCGCGCGAGCTGCGTCGTAGTTCAACGGCCGAAACGGGCGACGCCGCGTCCACCACGCCGGCTGTCCAGACTGCAGCAGCTCCGGCGGCAGCGTGTCCTGATAGAGCCGCATCCAGAGGAACGATCCCGAGGAGGCTGGAACCACCTGCCGCGCGCTTGTGCCTTTCCGGACCACGACCAGCTGCTGCCGACCGGGGTCGAGATCGTCGACGCCCATGTTGAGCAACTCGGACGGTCGTGCCGCACTGCTCAGGTAGAACGCGAGCAGTGCACGATCTCGTGGGTGATTGAGCACCCGGAAAAGCCCTGCGATCCGCTGTTCCGTCAACGACCTCGGAGCAGTCACTGGGACCCGCTGCCGCAGATCTGCGCGCCGATCGTTCGTGAACGGATGTTCCGGGTTGTGGTGTGCAGCGAAGCGGCCGCCGCGGCCCTGTCCTCGTTGAGGTACCGGGTTCAGCAATGGACCGCGTTGCTGGCCGATGTGGAACGCGTAAAACGACGACACCACCGCGAGGTTGTGGTTGATCGTCCGCGGGCTCAGAGCGCGAGCACACAACGCCGACGGCTGCTTGCAGGCCAGTACGAAGTCCCGGACCGTGCCACGGTCAGCCCGCTCCCACGTGACGCCGGACAACTCCAGGTGGCGATACCACCTCAACAACCCGAATGCATACGACCTCGAGCTCAAAGGCGAATTGCCCGAGGCCCAGAAGTCGAGAAGGTACGAGCCGATCTCTGGGACAAGACGCCGCCCGCCGTCGAGAACGGACCAAAACGGCGGATCGGCGAGCGGAACGACCTCACCCGGCAATTGACCCATGACGACGAGCTTCGCATTCTCGGAGAGCAACATAGTGCGCTAGTCCGGTCAACACACCTCCACTTGGTCGGCGCCGCTCCGCACGGCAGCTCGGAGAGTACGGCGCCGGTCTCGGCGATCCGCGTGAGCAGCGACTCGTGACCGAGTGGATAGAACCTGTCCACACCGCCGGCGAGGAAGGCCACCGTCATCCCGTCGCTCGCGAGCGCAGCGCGGTGCGCCATGCCGTCGATGCCGTAGGCCCCGCCCGAGACGATCGTGAACCCCCGATCGACGAGCCCGGCGGATGCCGCCATGGCCACGTGCTCCCCGTATCCGGTCGCGGCCCGCGCGCCGACGAGCGCGATCGACCGCGCGCTCTGTGCCAGTGCGTCGTGGCGGCCCCGCACCCAGAGTCCGATCGGAGCATGCACGTCGAGCTCATCGAGTTGCCCGGGCCAAGCGGCGTCGCCCGGCACGACGAACCTCGCGCCCACGCGTGCGGCCTGCGAGATCGACCGGACGAACGTGGCATGGTCGAGCCGTGGCAGCCAGCGCTCCAGGCCGGTGCGAGCCTCGTGCGCGTCGAGCGCGCCGCCCGCCTCGCCGACCGCGTCCGAGAGCATCTCGCCACTGACCCGTTCGAGCAGAAGCTCAGCGGTGCGGACGGCACGGAGGGCGCTGATCGTTCGTCCGAGCACACCGTCTCCGGGCTCCGCGACGAGACCCAGCACCGCCCGCGCGAACGCTTCCAGGTCGGGTGGGCCGGGCCTGACGGCGGCGAACTCGGCCGACGATTGCCTCGCGGATCGTTCCACGACACTCATTGCGTGATCCCCTTTCGGAACAGCAGCGCGCGCCCGACATGCCCGGCGCCCGGCGCAGTCGCGCCATCGAGGTCCGCCAGTGTCCACGCGGTAACCAGGATGTGCAAATAACAGATGTGGCGTACCGTGTGACCTATGACCACCGTGACCTACGCTCGCATCAGCCTTGACCCCACCGGGAAGGCCGCCGGAGTGACCCGCCAGCTCGCCGAATGCCGGGAGCTGGCCGCCACCCGGGGCCTCACCGTGACCCACGAATACGTGGACAACGATGTAAGCGCCACGAACCGGCGCAAAAAGCGCCCGGAGTTCCAACGACTGCTCGCTGACGTGGAGGCGGGTAAGGTACACACGATCGTGATGTGGCACACCGACCGGCTGTACCGTCTCCCGCGTGATCTTGAGCCGCTGATCGAGCTGGCCGAGGACCGACCGCTCCGGTTCCTCGCGGTCACCGCTTCGGAGATCGATCTGAACACCTCGTCGGGTCGGATGGTGGCGCGTATCCTTGCTGCCGCCTCGGCGTCGGAGGTGGAGCACAAGGCCGAGCGGCAGAAGTCCGCGAACCGGGACCGAGCGCGGCGCGGGTACCGCACCGGTGGTCGGCGTCCATTCGGTTACGACGCCGACGGGATGACCGTGCGGCCGGACGAGGCCGACGCGGTCCGGTGGGGCTTTGACAGCCTGCTGCAAGGCGCGTCGCTCGCTGGTATCGCCCGGGAGTGGAACGCTCGCGGCTTCATCACCGGCCAGCCCCGGCAAGCTCGCAGCGGACACGGGGGGCAACCATCGCCATGGACGCCGGGAGCTGTGCGCGCCGTGCTGAGGAACGGGCGCTACGCGGGCATCGCCTCCTATCTGGGTGAGGAGACCGGGCCAGCAGCGTGGGATGCGGTAGTGGATGAGCCGACATGGCGCGCCGCCGTCGCCATCCTCGAGAACCCGGACCGACGCAGCAGCCCTGCGGTCACTGGTCGGTCGATGCTGTCGGGCCTTGCCCTCTGTGGCGTGTGCGAGGCCACCGTGCACGCGGGTGGCAGCGCACGGCCCGGGGTGCGCGCGTACCGGTGCAGCGGGTCAAGCGGTCACGTCAGCCGCATGGCCGAGCCGGTGGAGAACTTCGTGCGCTCTGTCGTGCTCGCCCGTGTCGCACGTGACGATGCGTACGACCTGCTGCTGCGATCCAGCGAGGACGTGGCGGGGCTCCAGATGGATGCGGGCATCCTCCGGAAGCGGCTGGGCCAGCAGACGCGGGACTACGCCGACGACCTCTTGACGGGGCTTGAGTACAAGGATGCTCAGGACCGGGTGAAGGGTCAGCTTGCCGTGGTCGAGGCGGAACTCGCGAGAGCGGGTCAAACCGACGTGCTCGCCGCCCTCGTGCTCAGCGACGACCCCGGCAAGGTGTGGGAGCAGGAGATGACGGTGGAGACCCGACGCACCGTGGTGGACGCTCTGATGACCGTGAAGGTGCTGCCCCCGGGCCGCGGAGTCCGGACGTTCCGGGAGGACACGGTCGATATCAAGTGGAAGCGACGCGCTGGGGCTGGGGCTTAGGGCTGGGGTGGGATCGTGACCGCGGCAGCACATGTCCTGGTGTTCTGCGACGGGAAGGCCAAGCAGCCGCACGCTCGAACCCTACTGGAGCGCATCCGGGTTGAGGTCGAGGTCATCCTGCCCGAGGTCGAAACATCGACCCCCCTTCAGCGCGCCCCGTTCACCGACAAGGGTGTCGTGGAGCGCCACCCGTGGCCCCGGGGTCGTCAGGTGTTCATGTTGAACTGCCCTCGTTCCATGGACGGCCCAGGGCGTGTCCGGTTCGTGTGCCCGCGGTGCAAGCAGGACGTGGTGTTGCGACTCGAACGACTCACCGAGACGGTCGGGCAACTGGTGGACTCCGCGTTGGGTGAGGTTCCGCTCCGGGAGCTAGCCAAAGCAGGTAGCCAGCCGTAGCATCGTGGGTACGTAGCTGGCGACGCGCTCCGACGGGTGGCGTCGCGCGTCCTTCGCATCCGTCGGGTCAGGGCTCCTGCGCAGGGAGCGATACTTCCTGTCCCAAGGAGCATCATGCCGGTTACTTGGCAATCCGCCCGAGCCCGCTACGCCGCACTTTCCCGAGAGCACGACATCGACTCGCCCATCATGGTCGAGGCCATGCGCGACCTCCGCGCCGCGCGCCTCGAAGACCACGTCACCCGGGTGCTGGCACAGGAGCCGCATCTTACCCCGGAGCAGCGGGTACGCATCGCCGAGCTGGTCGCCGAGGCACCACCGCTGGACGATGACCAGCGAGCCGTCATCATGGCCGCGTTCAATCCGCCGCGACCGCCCGCGCAAGCGGTTCCCCGGGGTGAGGCGTCTGCCGACGAGACCAGGGCAGCGTCGTGACCGCAGACGAAAGCCCCCGACTCACCACCGGGGGCTCTCACAAGATGCTGACGGGCGATCTTGAATCGGAGTCTACTCTCCGCCCACCGTCATCGCCAGACTCGGTCCCCGGTCCCATCGTGTCGCTGCACTACCTCCGGCGTCCGTCCGAGGTGGTCCCGTGAGCATCGAGGCCGTGAAGTGGTGGAAGGCCACCGAGAAGTTCGACGCGGAGGGTCGGCAGCTGTACACGCCCGGTGAGGCGGCGGTGCTGCTCTACCTGGCCGACATGACCAACGAGAGCACGCACTACGCCTTCGCTTCGCTGCGCCGTACGTCCCGCGAACTCGGCATCTACCGGCGCAGCATTGAGCGCATCATGAGTGACCTCGAAGACCGCGACGTGATCCGGACGCAACGGGCCTACGAGCCTATGTCCGGCTCACGGATGACCTCGCATTCATACCTGCCGCTCGGTCCCAAGTCCCACCCGTGGCGCTGGTGGGACGAGCGAGTCAAGGACGCGAACGGCGAGGTCCCCATGATGTCCGTGATCCTGAAGGGTCAGCAGACATGGGTGCCGGATGTGGAGACGCTGTGACTCACACCATCAAGGGGGTGTCCGCAATACGCGCCTCCCCGTCCGCGCATTGCGGACACCCCCGTCCGCGCATTGCGGACACCCCCGTCCGCGCATTGCCGACGTTAACAGGAAGAACAACAGGAAGAACAACAGGAAGTTAACGGGAGTCCTTCGCAGCGTGCGAAGGACCCAACACCTTCTCTCATTTGCGTAGAACCTCACGACCCAGCCGGGTCACTTCTACAGAACGCTGATGACGAACAGGAAGGAACGAACCATGGACATCTCAGGCATGAACCCCGCGGACATCTTCCTCGGCCACGTCGGGGGTCAGCTCGCCCTCGCCGCCGACCTTGGCAACGAACGCCTGTACAAGCGCATTCTGCGCGGCTACCTCGACGGCGGATTCGACGTGCTCGATCTGCTCGCGTGGCAATCCAGAGAACTCGGGGCCGCGTTCTCACAGCTCGCGGCGCTGACCGGTGGCCCACCATGGCAGGAGACGATCAAGCTGCGCCTGCTCGACATCGAGGCGTCGCTCCCCGTGGCGGTGGCCGAGGAGGAGGAGCGCGACCGGCAGGACGAGGAATGACGTTCATCGACGACGACGACGCGCCCGAGGGCATGGTCTGGGTGCCGACCGCTCGCGGCATCTTCGGCGACCTTGAGGACTGGAAGCTGGTGCCGGTGGAGGCCGCCGCCGACTGGGACGTTCGCCGGTGGAAGCCGAGGCCGTAGCCCTTCAAAACGGAGAGTGTTCTCCGGTATGATGGGTGGCAGCAACGCAGCACGCTGACAGCCTGCCAAGGCCAAGGCCCAGGACCCCGACGGGGGCACGGCCGAGGAGCTAAGGCGGGAGCAGCGGCAGCCGCGATGTGAGCGGACACGTTCCGGCCACCGCCGAGGACCCCGACGGGGGCAAGGCGCAGGAGCTAGCACGAGGATCACGCGCAGCCCATACCGGCGCGCCCCTGTGCCGGGTGATTCGCACACCTCGGAGGCCCACCATGAGCACTCTCCTCCAGCAGCGTCAGGCGCTGCTTGATCAGGCCAACGCCGTCATCGCATCGGCGAAGGCGGACAACGACCGCACCCTCACCGACGACGAAGAACAGCAGGTCAAGGGATTCCTCGACGGCATCGAATCGCTCGATGAGTCGATCGCCCGCTCGGAGCGGATGGACGCCATCTTCTCCAAGCTGAACAACATGCCCGAGACGATCGACACGGCACCGGGCTCCATCACGCAGGGCAGGCTCAGCCTCAAGCAGGCCGCCGCGCCAGCGTTCACGGCGTTGCAGGAAAAGGCGCTCGTGGCCGGGTCGAGCATCACGGTCGAGACCCCGATCCTCGCCGACATCACCCCGTCCGACCGTGCCCCGATCTCGTTGCTCGACGTGATTCCGGTGACGGTGCGCGGCGTCGTGTACCGGTATCTCCGGCAGACGGCCCGGACGAACCTCGCGGCGGCGGTCGCGGCGGGCGGCACCAAGCCGCAGTCCACGTACACGGTCACCAGCACGGACGCCCGGCTACGGGTGGTGGCGCACACCTCCGAGCCCATCGACAAGTACCTCCTCGAGGACGCGGTGAACCTGCGCCGGTTCGTGGAGACCGAACTCCTCGACGGGCTCCAGCATGAGCTTGAGCGGCTGATCATCCTCGGCAACCCGGGCGGTGCCAACGCTGAAGAGTTCACGGGATTAAATCTCCAGAGCGGCACCCAGACCGCGACCGGCACCAGCCTCGTGGCCGCGCTCAGGCAGGCCATCACGAAGCTCGAAAACGTGTCCGCGCAGCCATCGGTGTTCGTCGTGAACGCCGGTGATTTCGAGACCGCGCAGACCACGCGCAACACGTCCGGCGCGTTCGACTGGGGTGTGGACGGCACGCCTGTGGACGCGGGTCGTCGGCAGGCGTGGGGGGTCCCGATTATCACGAGCGCCAACGTCCCGGCGAACACCGCGTGGGCGCTCGGTGCCGGTGCAGTGGAACTCGCCAGCGATGGCCGGATCGCCGTCGAGTGGTCCGACGACGGACTGTTCACCAAGAACCAGGTCCGCGCCCGCTGCGAGGGACGATTCCACCTCGATGCATTCAGACCCGGAGCTATCGTGAAGGCCTCTGTGGTGCCCTGATGCCCACCACCCAGACCATGCGCCGGAAGCTCGCCCCGCCCGGCTCGATCAAGGCGGACAGGGCGGGCACCTTCCGCGCCTACCCCTCGACGTTCACCCGCCAGCCCGACTCCTACGGCGATGTGGTGCACCGGCATGCGTTCGACGCCACCCTGCAACGCTGGCGGGAGTCCGGGAACACCATCCCCGGCCTGTTCGGCCACCGGATGGATGATCCCGCGATGTTCGTTGCCGGGGCCGACGACTACGGCACCGATAAGACGGGCTGGTGGGTGTCCGGGACGTTCGACCTCGACAACCCGGTAGCCGAGCAGGTGCACCGGCTCGTCCTGTCCAAGCGGGTCACCCAACTCTCCTTCGCGTTCACCACGCAGGAAGAGGGGCCGGTGACGCTTGCCGACGGCACGAAGGCGAACGAGCTCCGCGCGGTCAACGTGCACGAGTTCAGCTTCGTCCCGGTCGGCGCGAACCCCACGACGTTCGTGGAGTCCGTGAAGACCGCCCGCGACATCCGGGAGATTCGGACCGCCGAGCTGGAGCTACGGCTCCGTCTCGCGAGGATGCGCTGATGGTCCAGCCGCTGCTGTGGAGCGACCTCGACGCCCTGTTCCGGAACGCGCGCCTGAACTTCGGCTACGCCCCCGGCAACGTGCCCACCATCCGCGTGGAGTGCGAGCTGGCGGACGGGCGGCGAATCGCCAGCTACTTCAGCTTCGAGACCACGGTCGGCGAGATGGTCGGGGAAATGGGTGCCCTCGTACAGGCGTCCACGGAGGTGCCAGATGCGGGCTAGATGGGCACGGAGCACGGACGTCTACAAGCGGGTGCGCGCCGAGTTCCGGGAACAGTGCGAGGCCGAGGACGCGCGGTGCTGGCTCTGCGGTCAACCCATCGATTACGACGCGCTCCCGGGTACCGCGTACTCCTTCGAGGCGGACCATTTCTACCCGGCGAGCACGCACCCCGAGCACTTGAACGACCCGGCGAACCTGAAGCCGTCGCATAAGCACTGCAACTCCAGCCGTGGCAACGGGGCACCGCGAGCCGGACTCGGCACCATCTCCCGCGACTGGCTGCGCAGCGGATAGACCCCCGGGGGCGGGTGCGCTTCGTCGCTCACACCCGTCCTCGGGTTGTTGACGGGGACGTCATGGCTCGTAGGTTAGTGAACAACGCTTAGGGGATTCACGCCCAAGCGTTCCGCTCAGGGATCGGCATTCGCAACGCCCGCAAGGCGTATCGAGCTTCAGCTCGTCGGTGCGATAGCTTCCAGAGCCAGATCGGCGGACGCGAAGTCCAGGTACCGCGAGAGCAGGGCCTCGTGCCCATCGTTGAACGTGACCTTGCAGAGGCAGATGGCGGGCGCGTGTGCTGATGTAGAAAAGCCCATGCGCCCGCTCCCGTCGTTCTCGACGGCGACGCCACTCGGGTTGAACTCCGGTCCCAGAAAGAACTCGGCACGGACGACATCGCTAAGGTCCTCCGGATTTCCGAACCTGCCACGGCCCCACCCGTACAGATAGGCGTAGATGTCGTAGCGCTGTCCTGGCTTGTCGGATGGGGCGACCACATGGACCAGATGCACGCCTCGTTGGTCCTTTCCGAGCCTCTCGCGAATGTCCGTAAGGTCCTTCGACTCCGAGATCGTCAGTGCCTGCGGTTCCACATCGTCGGCGGACTCAAGGCGGGGCAGGCCCGTCGCCGCGCGTCTCAGTAGGCCGGAAATGCCGAAGACCTTCAAGCGCATCTCGTCGCCTTGACTTATGCGCCGCTCGATGGACCGCATGATCCCACCCCAGTTGCGTCGGCCGAGGACGAGGATGACCACGATGAGCCCTACCCAGGCGAGTGTCTGCAACAGGGGGATCCATTCTGACATCTCATGATCCAACCACGCGCGTCCGAAAGCCGGTACTTAACCCGAATAGGGGCTCGGATCGTGACGTTCCCATCCCTACCACCACTCCCTTGGGTAGTGGTTTTACCCCCCCGGACACTTTGACCACCCCGGGTGCTACAAGGGCTGCTACAAGTTGCCCGAGCCCAGACTTCGCGGTTCTAATCGTCGAGGAAGCGACGGAGGTCGGAGACTACAAGCTCGGGAGAACTGCGATGAGCCTCGGCAAGGCGGTGTACCAGCCAGTTGGTGCTCACGATCATGCCCCCGAGGAGGTTCGACGCGTCGAGTGCGAGGTGCTCACGCTCTTCGTCGTAGTCACCGGTGACCGCACCATCTACCGCGTTGATGCGCTGTAGAGCGAGGTTCATGGCGGCGACGTTTGCGTCCCCGTCGCCCTCGGGGTCCCACGCCACCACGGCGTCGAGGAGAACGTGAGCGGACTGCCGACCTGCGTCAGGGATGTTTGTCATGCTCCTCATTGTGGTTGGAGCATCTGACATCGGCGGGCTCGGGGAGTTTCGTGGGCCGAGATGGTCGTTGTCGAATCGTCGTCGTTGAAGGGAATATCGGTGGTCACGACGCCCCGGGGAACCACCCGGTCGGCGCAGCCGAAGGGAAACGATCATGACCACCACCACCAAGACCGCCGCCAAGAAGCCCCCGGCGAAGAAGGCTCCCGCCAAGAAGGAAGCCCCGGCACCGACGCCCGAGCAGGTGGCAGCACAGAAGGCGACGGAGAAGGCGCAGGCAACGGCCCGCACCGAACTGGCCAAGGTCGTCGCGAAGAAGGCCGAGCTTGCCGAGCAGGAGCGCCGGATTATCGCGACCGCCCGTCAGGCCGGTGTCTCGTGGCAGAAGCTCGCCGACGCGCTGGGGATGTCCACGATGGGGCTCCGCAACCGCTACCTTGACCTCGCGGGCGACAAGTAGCATCCAGTACCTGAGCCGGGGCGCTCGCTTCTCACCGGAGCGGGCACCCCGGCTCATCTACTGCCCGGACGAGCGCTCACCCGTAGACGCCCCGCTAACGCTCTCGGCACCCCACCCGGGACGTGGGTACCTGAAGAGCCGGGAGAACGCGGGAGAACGGCGTACAGGGCGTGCCGGGTTTCTTACAAGCGGGTAAGTCCGCACTCCGGGCAACGCCAGAACACCGCGCCGTGCCGTTCGACGGCTTCCATCGGCGACAGGTCATTGGGGCAGTTGGGCACGCCCACTTCCTCGAGCCCGCCGTCCCCGCTGCCATCGTCCGTCGCCATCCGTAGCAGCCTAGATGCTCGGCGGCGTAGCGAGAATCCTCTGTACCTGCACGATGTCGAGTCCGGTCTGTGCTGCAATCTCGTGCACCATCAACCCCCGGTCGAACGCCAAGTGAACGTAGTAGGCATCGAGACGGTCGAGGGCTTCATGGTCCTTCTTCAGAAGGCCGAGGAAGGTCTTGACGACCGCGTCGCCGGGATCGGTATGGTTGGTCAAGGTTTCTCCTAGCGTGAGTGACTGATGAAGCGGCCCGAGGACTCCTACCTCCTTGGGCCGCTTCGCCGTTGTTGACGGCATCACAAGCTTGGGGGCGACCACGGCGGCGTGCAACCCTGCCTGTGGATAACTCTGGGGACATTCCCGGAGAAACGCGGACGGGCATGTGCAGAGATTTTGTGGAGAGCTGTGGGAATCGCGTGAAGACCGCGACGAGATATTGCTCTGATCAGGCAGATCATCGTTCCACACCTGTTAGCAGAAAGAATTTCAGAACAACTCCGGTACTTGTGCACGGCTATGGGACAAATCAACCCCAGTGCCCCTCCGGAAAACGTCCGGATCTCTGGGGGCTTCCGTTGCTGCTGCTAAGCCGCCTAAGCTCGCTCTCATGCAGCCTCCACTCTCCAAACGCACAGGCACCCGCCCTGTGCGGAATTGGAGAGAAGGAGGTCCGCAATGGACAACTACGACGAGCACGAGCGACCGAACGGCTGGGTCGAGTACGAGCGACGGCTGGTAGCGACGTGGGCGTGGCTCAAGGCACGGCTGGACACTAAGTACCCCGACGCTCACGGAACACCCAAGCTGCTGCGTCGGTGGACGATGGGTGACTGGGGGAACTGGCCCTCATCAACGACCCCGCTGCTCGGGGATGGTGGCCCGGGATCGATCGATTATCCGGAGGGGCCGGAAACCATCACGCTGTTCATGGGCCTGCTCCGCACCGTTGTCACCGAGGAGCTAGTCGAGGCGCTGGCCTACGAGTTGGCGGCGGTGCGAGCGGACCGGTTGGGGGTTGAACACGTCGTGGACGAGGACCAGTCTGAAGAGGCCGAGTCCGGCGGGGTGGGCTCGTGATGGGCCTCGGTGCTCGCCCTGGCCCCGACGACGTGGCCGCCACGGTACGCATCATTCGTGAGCTGCCGGTTCCCACGTCGAAGCAGGAGGAGATGGTGGAACGCCTTTTCTCAGACCGGGAGGGCTCGCTCCTGCTGGTGGCCGCGGAACTATCTGAACTGCGCCCCGACCTCGTGTCCGAGGTGGTGGCTCGTAACCTCCGGCGCATGGCCCCTGCCGCGAGGGTGATCTTGGAGGCGTTGAGCAAGCACGACCTAAACCAGATCTCCGAACTGCGCGCCCGTGGTCTCGTCACCCCCGAGATCACAGCCGCCGCCCGAATACTGAGATGGCGGTCATAACCCTCCACCTATGTGATTCACGTGTCCACGCGGTCTTCAGCACGCGGTCGTAGCCGCGCATCGTGATTCCCCCGCGTTCGAGGGCGAAGTCGAATGCCGCCGTGGCGCGGCCGCCCGGGTGCAGTCGACCCGCTCCACGGAGCCAGGGGCCGGGCATCTCGGCATTCGTGCGCCACGGCGTGCCGCGCAGCCGCTCCCGCGCGACCGCGCGTGCGTCGACGACGCGCTTCCGAGCCTCGGCGCTCGAGAGGCCCGGCCGCTCGTCGGCGACACGGAGGGCGGCGGCGGTGATCCGCGACACCGGGACCTGCAGATCGATGCGGTCGAGGAGCGGGCCCGAGATGCGCCCGAGGTATCGCCGACGCATCATCGGCGTGCACGTGCAGTTCGAGTCCTTGACGCCGGCATTGCCGCACGGACAGGGATTCGCTGCGATCACGAGCTGGAATCGGGCGGGGAAGGATGCGACCGCGTTCGCACGGTGGATCGCGATCGTTCCGGACTCGAGCGGCTGCCGAAGCACGTCGAGCACCGATGATGGGAACTCCGGCGCCTCGTCGAGGAAGAGCACGCCGTGCGTCGCACGCACCGCAGCGCCCGGGCGGATGACCCGGGTGCCGCCGCCCACCATCGCCGCAGCGGACGCGGTGTGGTGGGGCGCTTCGAAGGGCGGGCGCTCGGAGAGCTCGCCACCGACAGAGAGGCCGGACAACGACCGGATCGAGGCCGCCTCGAGCGCGGCATCCGCGTCGAGATCGGGCAGGATCCCCGCGAGCCGTGCGGCGAGCATGGTCTTGCCCGCGCCCGGTGAAGGAGGGATGTTTTCGTTACAGGTTTCCCTATGCAATCATAGCACAGACGGTCAAAACGGTGTGAATTCCACAGTGTTGGAAGTGGGCGTCAGATCACCCGTTCGAGACGCGGACACATGGCCGAGCCGCCCCAGGATCGCACCCTGACCAGCGACCTGCGGGCGACTATCGCTCGGGGCTCAACAGCGCCAGGGCCGCCACCCCCAGCTGGGCGGCGAGCACATCGACTGAGTCGAGCGTGAGGTTACGCTCGCCGCGCTCGATCCCGGCGAGGTACCGCGGGCTGACCCCGAGCTCCTCGGCGAGCTTCTCCTGCGTCATCCCCCGAGAACGACGGAGGTCGCGCACCTGCGCACCCAGCGCCGCTTTGAGGGAAGTTGCCACCAATCCAGCGTCATGGCGGGTAGCGATGACTTCCAGGTAGTGATCGCTTCCAGTAGCGTGATGGAATGCGCTCAGATACGAGGCGAAACTGTCCTGCCCACAGCGCGCCAGAAGCCGCGACCGCTGCAACGGCGGAGTGCACGTGCGGCATCCGCGCCGCCGCCATGGCCGCGGTTGCGCTCCGACCGATCCCGCAGGAGGCCATCCACGCCGGGGCTCTCGCCGCTGCCCGTCTAGCTCTGCGTCAGGCGGGCATCGCGCTCCCAACTGCCCAGCTGCTCCCGACAGTCGGCCACAACGACAACAAGGCTGGCCCCGGAGCCCGAGACGAGCGCGCAGCTCCTTGATTGTGACGGGGCGATGGATCGTGGACGATGCGGACGGTTCGCCGATGAAGCGAGGTGCCCGAACGTGTGCGCCACTCCCCCGCATGCGCACGCCGGCCGAGCTCTCAGGAACTGGCGCGCCGGCACGCTGTCCCGGTCAGCACCGAGGCTGCTCCGTTCGTACCTGTGGAGAACTTCTGCCCCGATGAGACGACCAGTCGTAGGCTCACGATATGGACTTCGAGCACATCGACGGACCGGACGGCCTGGATATCCGGGTGCCTCGTGACGAGGCATACCGGACGTGCTCGACGTGCGGTGGCGACTGCGAGCCGGAGCCCAGCGCCGTTGACGGCCTCGGTGTGCGGATCATGTGGGTATGCCCCGAACATGGCGCGCAGAGCGTCGTGGATCCCTTCAGCGATCTGCGATGAGCCGCGCTGATGACGATCACCTCCGCTTCCTCGTCAACGCGATCAGGTGGGAGAACGCAGACGTCACAACGCAGCTGTGGGAACGTGGCTGGTCTGTCGCTGACCCGAACGTGCCCGATGGCGAACCGCTTGAGTGGTTCTGGCCGCCGACCGCCCCCGTCGGCTACGGGGGCCTGCCCGACTGGAGCCACGACACGATGCAAAGCCGGCCGCACCTGTACGGGCCGAGGCAAACGCCGTGGACGTCGCCGACACGCATCACCAGTACCAGAACGGGCTGGCTCCTTGAGTACGGACGCGCGATCGCGCAGGACCCAGACGAACCGCGCGAGTACTCCGACAGTGCTGAGCTCATCGCCGAGCTCGAGCGCATCCAGTGGTGGCCGATGGACGTCCAGGAGGCAAAGAGGATCCGGGAGCAGCGAATCGCCAGCACCACCGCTGCGCTCGCCCGCGACGACCACTACCGGACGGCGCTCCCCACGGAGCCGTACGCCAGCAGGCTCAACGCAATCAGGAAGCACACCCTCCGCGAGCAGAGCCACGCGGACGACAAGGCTCCCAGCATGCCACGGCAAGCGGGAGATCTGACCGCGCAGTTCCTCCTCGTCGACGCCGACGCCTGGGCCTCCGCGGTACGCACGGCCCGCGCTGGCGGTGCCGGCTGGGGTCCGAACGGACCCGAACCGTAGTCGACGTCGGCAACAATGACGGCGGCCAAGTCGGCGGGTGGTTCGACGCGACTCAGTTGCGGTTCAGACCATGCTTGCGGGAGTCGAGCGCGAACTTGAAGTGGCTCTCAGCTTCGTCGATCACCCGGGTTGGGGTCGCCGGGTCAAACACCCTCAGGATCGAGAAGCGGAAGCCGGTCGGGTCAACGTTGCGCAGCTCCACGTTGCCCCCGTGACCGTTCATCGCGTACGCGCTCCAGCGCTGCCGGATACTCTCCACTCCGTCGGCCTTGCCGACATACTGACGTCCGTCGCGGGTATCCGTGATGAGGTACACGCCCATCACCGACGAGAGCGCAGTGCGCCACGAAGTGTAACGGTGCTCGCGCATCACGGCCTGGAGTTGTCCGTGATCCAGGACCAACTGGTCGAAGCCCGGAAAGGGCACCGGCTTAGCGTCCGCGATCTCCATGACCGGATACTGGGCCGCTGTCAGGCCGTTGAGCCGCCAGGTGCGGGGGGACCTCCAACCGATGACGAGCCGGTTCCTGAGGTCGGCCAGGTGCTCGGAGGCGACCAGGTCGAAAGTTCTCAGAGCGCCGTCGTTGGAGACTTCGCCGCGGTTCTCCAGCACCGACCACAGCCGAGCGCGATCTCCTCCCTCGCGGATGAACACGACCCATAGCCGAGGCGGATCGACCGGGAAGATTCGCGGCTTCGCCGATTGCTGGCTCGTGTAGGCGAGGATCTCGTCGTCGGTGGAGTCTGCGTGGATTCCGGGCAGGCCGGTGTCCTCGTGCTCGCGCACGAAGGCGTGGCGGATGGCCTGGGCGTCCGCGGGGTCGATCCCCGTGCTGCGGAGGATCGCATCGAGGGTCAGTGTCATCCGAGTGCCAGTCCCCCGAACGCCGAGCGGAAGCCCTCGGCGTCGTCCTGGATCTCGCTCTCCGGACCGTGCTGATAGCTGACCATGCGGACACTGGCACCTTCCGTCCGGTTGTAGAAGTAGGTCGTGTACTGCGCGTCCCGCGGAGCCGCGCGAAGCTGCACGAACTGACCCAGCCGCAACGGCGACTGTGATCTATCCCTCACCAGGTACAAGTCGCCGTCGATCATTTCGTCGCCGATGCGGAAGTCCCTGGTCTTGAACGGGGATCGGGTCCCGACCGCGACCTCAGCCGTCTGAATGCGTCCGTCGTGCCGAAGCTTCGAGCTTCCAGCCCGCACGAGGAGCAACTGCGCCCAGACATTCCCGAGGATCTGCCGCAGTTCGCTGAGGTCTGACACGAGGGAGACCACCTGCGCTCTCCACTTCTCGTCGGAGGTGTATCCGGTGTGGCCGAGCCACCGATTCCGTTTGCGGTTCACCTCGTTGACCTTCTTGACGAGGTCCTTCGAGACCAGTCGCTCTATCCCAGTCTGGGACAGGTCGCCGAACGCTCGGCGGACGCGAGCGACCTCGTCGGCGTCGCCTTGCTCGAGCGCTCGGCGCAATTCTTTCGACACCCTCTCGATGATGACCACCCATGTGCCGAACGAGGCGCGCTCGATACCGAGGTGCTGCTCCTGCAGAACCTCGCGGATCGCCTCTTCGACTTCACTGCTGCTCCCGGCGTCGGTCCGGTTCGCTGAGAGCAGGACCGTCGCGTGGAAAGTCACGATCGCCTCCCAGGCGTGGATGTAGGCGCGTTGCTGCTCCCCAGGCGTCGACGCAGTCTCCGCAGTCCACAGCGCCGAAGCGACGGGAAACGGGAGCTGATCCGGCCACGCGCTGAGCGAGTCGTCGAATGCGCCGGCAATCCGGTTCACCACTTCCTCGGCACTCTCGGGAGATGCCCAGACGCTCTCCCGCTGAGCGCTCAGATCCGCTTCGAAGGAAGCGAGGCGCTCGTCGGCCGACGCGAGCGCGAGCTGCGTGCCGCGATCCGGCACGGGAACGATGAGCTCATCCGCCCAGCGCATCAAGGACCGGGGGTCCGATCTCAGCGCATTGAGGAACGTCCCCGTGCTGCTGGCCTCGATGGCCCGCCGGCGACTGGAGACGCCCTGCTCCGAGTTGAGCCAGGCGGTCAAGAAGCTCGGGTCGACCGCCTCGTCGTCCACCCGGATCGAGAGGACCCGACCGCCGGAGCCCGTGGCAGAGGTCTCTGCGGCCACCTTGCCCTCTCGAGTCGTCGGGACGTACAGATGCCCAGCTGGCTCCTGGTCGATCGAGTCCTTGAGCGATTCAGGCTCTCTTGCAAGGAGACTGCTCAGACGCCGCACATGCCAGCCATGCGCCTCGATGCCGTTGACCAGGTCGCGCGAGTCGTCCCCGAAGAAGCGGCTGGGATCCAGATTGACGACCGCGCGCGGCTCATCATCGACCGTCACGCCGGAGTCCAGACCGTAGCGGGATTCGAGGAGCGGTGCATCGATCCGCGTGTCGTTGTAGGTCGTCAGACGCCATGACAGACGGTGTCTCTCACTGGACAACCGTGAGAGATGAGCATCCCATTGGGTGAACTGGCGCACGGCGATGTTCCTGTTGCGCGGCCCGGGCTTCCCGGTCCTCAGCCCCGACTCGAGCTCCCGGAAGGCGGCGATCGGCATTGAACGGTGCCTGTGCTCGGTCGTGAACTCGGTCTGTAAGTCGGCGATCATCGCCTTGCCGCGTCGCGCGTCCGTTGGCCTGTTCGTGAAGGTAACGAGGTACAGCGGGATAGACGTGTTCGGTGCCAGACCATCGGGCAACCGGGTGACTGACTCGAGCAAGCCAGCCTCGACGATCCTCTGCCTGACGGCCCCACTGGCCCCGCCACCCCACAGCGCGCTCGGGTTGACCAGGGCCGCGACCCGCCCGCCGCCGTCGTCGCTGGGGCGCAGCTTCTCGAGCGCGAGCGAGATGAAGAGCCACGTGCTGTCCGAATGCTGCGGGACGCCGAATGAGAACGCCCCTTCGTTCTGCCTGGCTTTGACTGCAGGAACTGAACTTGCCCAGCTCGTACCCCAGGGAGCGTCGACGATTACGAGGTCGGCGACGAGGTCCGCGTGGGCGTCGTAGGTCAACGTGTCGCCACGGACGATCTCTGCGTCGGGGAACGCGGCGAATCGATTGCTGCTCGCCAGTACTGCGGCCTCATTGATGTCCTGGCCGCGATAGCGCGTGCGCACACCCGCGGCCTGCAGTGCGCTGACGAGGATGGACCCTGCGAATCCTGATCCGGCCGAAGGGTCCCAGATGTTGACTGACGAAGCGTCTGGGTCGAGGCGGCTGAGACTGCCGACAGCGAGTGCGCGGGCCAGCGAAAGGCTCGTGGTGTGCTCGTCGGACAAATGGCCGCCGTGGTCGTTTCCCGCGGTCATGTCGTCGCTCGCACTCGCGAGCACGTGCTCGAGCGCGGGGTGTGGAGCAGTCTTCTTCATCGGCACCCCTCACCCGCTCCCGTCCGGGCGATCGATGCCTTCATCGATGCGTGAGTCGTCCATGCGGAGTCGCCGCGACTGGTACAGGTACGCACCGATGAGACGGATGAACTCGTCGGCGCGGTCGCTCTCGCCGGTGAGCGCGCCGGTGAGCTTGCCGAAGGCCCCTTCGTTGAGGACCGCTGCGTCGGTCAGTGTCTCGCGAAGGTCGGGCGACGCGAGGAACTGGTCAACGGCGTTGTGGTCGATCTGCTCAGCGATGCGGGGGTCCTCCTCTGCCATGCCGGCCGCCGCGATCACGAAGCCCTCGATCTGCGGATCGGCGAACTCGGCTCCGAACAAGGCGTTGATCCGAGCAACGACCTCGGATAGCAGCTCCTGCTGCGGATCCTGGCGCGAGACACGAGACCCGACACCGGTGATGCCCGTCAGGCTCGGAGTGTCCTGGTCACCCGACAGCGCGATGTCGGCCTTCCCTTGATCGATCTGCCGGACGTGGCGCAGCTCGAGCCCGGACACGTCGACGTCTCCACCTGACTCATCGGAGGGGAGCAATCGGGTCAACTGGCGCAGGAACTCCGCGAGCTTCTCCAGGTCGCTGGTGCCGTAGTCGATGACCTGGGACATGAAGTCGTACAAGCGCACGTAGGAGCCGCAGTCCTTGCGGAACGTCCGCAGCTCGTCGAGAGCCTGGCTGTCGTGCTGTTCGGCCGCATCCGCCCACCGATTCAAGAACTCGTCGCGAGCCGGGGTCACGGCCGCGGCGAGAGCAGCATGCGATTGGTTCGGCGTCCACCAAGCTTCGGCGTAGCGCTCGACGTCCGCAGGCGTGTAGATCCGCTCCTGAGCCAGCTTGGTCGCGAGCCTGTGAACGAGGTTCGGGTCGGTCGCCGTCTCGACGTGCGCTTCGAGATAGTAGGTGAGGAACGCGTCGCGGATCTCGTCGGGGTCGTTGACGAAGTCGAGCACGAAGGTGCGGTCCTTCACCTCGCCGGACGGTGCGCGATACGTGCGATTGAGCCTGGACAGGGTCTGTACCGCGTGCACATCGGGCAACCGCTTGTCGACGTACATCGCGCACAGCAGCGGCTGATCGAAGCCGGTCTGGAACTTGTCGGCGACCAGCATGAGCCGGTATTCGGGCCGGCGGAACTCCCGAGCCAGATCGGAGCCGAGACCCGGGTTCATCGAGGCCTCGGTGGCGTCGGAGAGCCCGTACTCGTCGTCGCTGATCTTCCCAGAGAAGGCCACGATCGTCTGGTACCCGTACCCCTTCTGGGCGAGGTACTTGTCCGTCTCGAGCTTGTAGCGGACAGCGGCCTGCCGCGAGTCGGTCACGACCATGGCCTTCGCGTGCCCGTCGAGCAGGTGTGCGACGTTGGCACGGAAGTGTTCGACGATGAGCTCGACCTTCTGACCGACATTCGTCGGGTGCAGGTTCGCGAACCTCATGATCTTGCGCGTCGCGGCCTGCGGGTCGACGAGACGATCCGGCGCATCGTCGCTCCCGGTGATCCCAGTGATCAGACCACTGTCGCCGTGCTGCTCGATCTCGAAGGCGGTCTTGTAGGTCTGGTAGCCGCGCAGCACGTCAAGGATGAATCCCTCTTCGATCGCCTGCCGCATCGGGTAAACGTCGAACGAGACCGGCTTCCCCTCGTCGTTCTCTCGCCCGAACAGAGTCTTCGTCTTCGTCTTGGGCGTCGCCGTGAACGCCATCAGCGACACGTTCCGAGCACCTGCCCGCGCCGCGGTCTCGGCAGCGATCTGCTGCTCACGGGCGACGTCTGCCTCCACTACCTGGTTGACGACATCCTGACTGTCGAGCTCCTCCTCGTCGGTGAGTTGGCCTCCCTCGGTCAGGACTTTCTTCAGATCCGCGGCTGTCTTGCCCGACTGCGAGGTATGCGCCTCGTCGATGATCACTGCGAAGTTCCGATCGCCCAGCGTCGTTTCCAACAGTCCCTTGACGTACGGGAAGGTCTGGATCGTGACAACGACGATGAGCGCCGATCCGGTCAGCGCGTCCAGCAAGGCGCGGGACTTGGAGCCCCCGGAGCGCCGCACCGCAGCGGAGTCGATGACCGCGACGGTGCCGACCGTGTCGTCGACCTGCTCGACGGCCTGCTGCAACTGCGCATCGAGGACGCGGCGGTCGGAGACGATGAGGACCTTGTCGAACACTTTCGTGTTTGACTCGTCGTGGAGCCGAGCGAGCCGGTGTGCGGTCCAGGCGATCGTGTTCGTCTTCCCCGACCCGGCCGAGTGCTCGATCAGATACCGGCGGCCCAGCCCCTCGTCGGAGATCGTGTCGACGAGCCTCTTGACTGCGCGCCATTGGTGATAGCGCGGGAACATCAGCGTCGTGGACCGTTTGATCTTTCCGGTGGCGGGATCCTCGTCGGCCTCGGTCTTCAAGAACATCTGCGACCCGAGGATGGCCAGCCAGTTGTCACGCTGCAGGACCTGCTCCCACAGATAGGACGTGGCAGCACCGTCCGGGTTGGCTGGATTCCCGGCAGCGCCCGTGTCGTCCTGCCCGCGGTTGAACGGCAGGAAGTAGGTCCTCTCACCGGCCAGTTTTGTCGTCATGTGCACCTGATCGTCGTCGACTGCGAAGTGCACCAGCGCTCGGGTGCCGAACCCCAGCAGTGGCTGCCCGGCCGGCTCCCGGTCCTTGCGGTACTGGGTGATCGCGGTGCGCCACTCCTGCTTGAAGAACGACTTCAGCTCGCAAGTCGCCACGGGCAGGCCGTTGACGAAGAACACCAGATCGATCGAGCGTGAGTCACCGCGCTTCGGCGAGAAGTGGACCTGCCGAACCACTCGCAGCCGCACCTTCCGATAGTGTTCCGAGACCTCGCGGTTCAGCGTCGTCGCCGGCTTGAACTGGCACATCCGCAGATGCGCGGTCGCGCCCCGGGTGTGTGAGAACTTCCGCCGCAGCACGTTGAGCGTGCCGCCGCCAGAGCTCATCGGCGTATCGAGCCGGGAGACGAGGGAAGCGAGCAACGCCTCGCGGTCGGCCGACTCGGCGGCGGTGCCTACGCGGACGACCTTGGCGTACTCGTCCGGTTGCGTCTCGCTCAGCCACCAGTGCACATCCTCGGGCCAGATCGCCCGCTCGACGTCGTAACCCTCGTCGGTCTGGCTGTACTCCCAGCCATGAACAGCGAGGTACTTGGCGATCTCGGTCTCGAACACTGCCTCGCGCGTGCCATCCGGTGCTGCCATTTGTCCTCAGCTCGCCTTTCTCGCCGTACGGACATCAATCTGCCCAGTCACCGCCGCCGTGATCAGCGCCAAGCGCCGCTCCTTGGCCAACGCGATGTGCTCCTCAGCCTTGGAGATGAGCGTGTCGATTGCTTGCGTTTCGGTCTTGATTTGAGAGGCAGCAAGGACCTGCGCATCCAGAGGCGGAACGCTGATCTCGATGTCGGCGAATTCCTGCCAGTACAACCGCCACTGGGAGGGTCGGATCCCTCGTGACCGGACCCGGTACTCGACGACCATCTGAGGCGATCGCAGAAGGAAGTGAGCGAACTCAGGGTCTAGGTAGCTGGTGCTTGGTCGGAGCACCTCGTAATCGGCGCTGACGATGCCACGGTAGGTGGAAACTCCCAGAGAGCCCTGCCACGCCTTCATCTTATTGACAACCAAGTCATCGGGACGAACCAAGAGGTAGCGATCGACGTTTTCAGGAGTCTTGTTGAAATTGTCGGATCGCGACGCCTTCAGGATGACACCGTGCTCCCGATACACCGAGAGCACTTCCTCGTCTGGACTGTTCGCCTCACTTGACGGGCGATACAGCCATCTCAGCCGGCAAGACTTACCCTCCACCTCGGCGAGCACTTGACTAAGCACAGATCTCTTGCGCTCGGCGAGCAGAGTCAGCAACGACTCCTGCTTCGCCACGAGCGCGTCAATCTGAGCCGTCTCCAGGTCTAGGTAGTCGGCGATGGCGCGCTGCTCGTCGAGCGGTGGGAGCGGAATCGTGACCTTGTTGAGGTCGGTGCTGCGAATCCCGACACGGGTCACGCCTGCGGCGGTGACACCCCACTGGCGAGCAACGGGCTCTGAATCGAGCGCCCAGTACAGGAACCTCGGGATGATCCTGCGCTGGTCGGGTCGGACGATAGCGAGGTGGTAGCCGCAGATCAGGTCGTCGGCTTCGAACTCGACGTACGCCGGAACGCCGATGTCGTCCGCGGTTTCTGAGTCCTTGGTGATGAGTGTGTCGCCCACGCGGATACGGAACTTTCGGATCTGGTCACGCGTCGCGGAGGCAGCCATGAAGTCAAGCGAGTCGACGATGCCGTCGTTCTTGTAAACATCCACATAGTTGCAGAGCCTGACTGAGGGCTCGCCCTCCACCGTGTGCTTGTCGACGTTGCTCGTCCACGCGTTAGCGACCTCGAGAAGGCGTGCACCGGCCCAGCCCGATGGCAGAACTCCGAGCCACTTGTGGACGCGCTCGGCTACCGCATCGAGTTCTGTGACACTCACGCCTCCACCTCGCGTAGCAACTCCATGATCTCGCCGACGATGCGCTCGAGGTCTGCGTCGATCTCATCGAGCGGCCGAGGCGGCTCGTAGGTGTAGAAGTGCCTAGTGAACGGGATCTCGTACCCGGTCTTGGTCTTGTCCCAGTCGATCCAAGCATCGGTGACGTGCGGCTTGACCTCGGCGTCGAAGTACGCCTGGACGGTCTCCTTGAGCGCTTCCTGAGTCTTCGGATTCCCGCCCCAGCCGAACGGCACGTTCTCGGTATCGCGCAGCGCCGGATCCGGCTCGGGTTCGCCCTTTCGAGTGCCCGAGGCGTGCAGGCAGTAATCCGCGGTCTCGTCGTGGACGCCGATGGTCTGCCACAGCTTCTTACGCTGTGCCGTGGTCAGACTGACGCCGCAATCCCGCAGGTGGCCGCTGAGCTCCTTGTTGAGCTTCTCGCGGTTGAGATAGATCTCTTCACCGAACGACTCGAGCGCCTCGGCCAGTCCATCGACCTTGCCGAGGGTCTTCTGCTCGGCCACGGCACCGATCGTCTCCGAGGTGCACTGGAAGCGCAACTGGAGTGGGCGCTCGACCGTGACGGTCCAGTAGGCGAAGTCACGGTTGGCGAACACCTTCACCGGCACCTCGGCCCTGCCGTCCTCACTCTGGGTCCCCGCGAAGGCGCGCACAACATCTTCGCGGTGGTCCTCGGAGACCTCCACCCGCTTGGAACCGATCGACTTGGGCAACTTAGACCCCAGACCGGTGGCGTCGATGAGCTGCACCGTGCCTTTTCGCTCCGGTGACTTGGCGTTCGACAGGACCCACAGGTAGGTGGCGATGCCGGTGTTATAGAACATGTCGTTCGGCAACGCGACGATGGCCTCGACCAGGTCGTTCTCCAGCATGTGGCCGCGGATCTCCGACGGACCGGAGCCCGCGCCACCGTTGAACAGCGGCGAGCCGTTGAGGACGATGCCGGCCTTGCCACCGCGGCCCGTCTCGTCGACGTCGCGCATCTTCGAGGCGACGTGCAGCAGGAACAGCATCGCGGCATCGCCGACAGCCGGCAGGCCCGGCGCGAAGCGGCCCTGGCCGCCGCGGTCGTGCTCATTCTTCACATCCGACTCAACCGCCTTCCAATCCGTGCCGAAGGGCGGGTTGGACAGCACGTAGTCGAACCGCCGGCCCTCGAACTTGTCGACGACGAGGGTGTCGCCTTGGCGGACGTTGGACGGGTCCTGGCCCTTGATGAGAAGGTCCGCCTTGCAGATGGCGTACGTGCGCGGGTTGATCTCCTGACCGAACAGCGCCGTCGACGCATCGGGGTTGAGGTCGTGCAGGTGTTCGTCAGCGACGGTGAGCATGCCACCGGTGCCGACCGTGGGGTCGTAGATCGAACGCACGGTGCCGCGGTCGCGCAGCGCCTTGGTGTCTTCGGCGTAGACGAGGTCGACGAGGAGCCGGACGACGTCACGCGGCGTGTAGAACTGGCCCGCACCGTCGTTGGCAGACTCCGCGAACCGGTAGATCAGATTCTCGAACAGGTCCCCCATGTCGGCGTTGGACACCGCGTCGGGCGACAGGTCGATCCGCTCGAAGTGTCGGGCGACCTGCGCGAGCCGGTTGCGTCCGTCGAGCGTGCGGATGACGTTCTCGAAGTCGAACGACTTGAACACGTCGAGGTTCGCCGAGAAGCCGCCGACGTAGTCGATGAGGTTCGCGGCCAGGTTGTCAGGGTCCTGCAGCGCCTTCTTCAGCGTGTAATCACTCGTCGTCCAGAACGACAGCCCCGCGCTGTCAGCTGTGCGGGTCTTGAGCTTCAGGTGCGTGCGCCGCTGCTGCTCCCCCGGGTACTGCGCCACGATCTCGGCCATGGCGTCGCGGTGCGGGTCCATGACGCACTCGAGGCGACGCAGCACCGTGAAGGGAAGGATGACTGAGCCGTACTCGGCCTCGGCGTAGGGGCCGCGCAGGGTGTCGGCGACACTCCACACGAAGTTGGACAGGACTGACACGGCGGGTGGGTCTCCTGGTCTATGAAGAGGCTGAGGATGTCTCTGATCCTATCGACGGGGTCAGACACGTCCGGGATCCCCGCGCCGCCACGAGGCGTGCCGACTGCCTGAGCTCAAGTTCTGCGCGACCCGTCCAGGTCAGGATCGACTCGGTTCATCTGCAGGTACGCGCTGTATAGAGCCGACACCGCGGAGGTGAATAGCGCCAGGGACAGTGCAGCGCCGGCCCAGGTGGCCGCCGCGAAGCCGCCGACAACCTCCCCCTCATCGTTCGCAGCCGCGCTGGTTCCCACGACGAGCACCGCTGCTGTCGCTGCACTCACGAGAGTTGCTCCCAGCAACCGCGTTACCGCGATGTCCACGAGGTCACGTTCCGGCCGTTCTGCCGCACCTTGCTGGGCGTGCCGCTCTCCGAGGGTCTGCCGAACCGTAGACAGGTGCGTGAACGCCGCGAGAAACCCGCCGGCGAAGATTGCGATCCCCGCGATCAACCCGTCAGTAGACCGGATCGTCCATCGGAAATACAGACTGCATCCGACGATCGTGGCGACAGTCAGAAGCAAGATCCCGACCTTGGTCCAGTACGTGAACGAGTTGCGAGACCTGAATCGGGTGACCTTGAACTGCGCACGCAGGAGGGCCGTGAGGCTGACAAGGCCCATGTGGCACCCCCTAGATGCTGAGCGGGATTCTCAAACTCGACTGGAGTCGACGAACTCGATCTTCTGCTGCCGCCCTGGTCTTGGCCTCGGTTGGCCGATCACCCACAGCGACCGGATAGATAAAGACATCGCCGACGTTGCTCGGACGAATCGTCTGGGTCCGCCCCTGGGCGTCATCGTACGAGAGGCTGCCGTCATCGAAGAGCGCGGGCTCGATGTCGAAACCGACGAGACTTGCGAGCTGCTCCACCGGCGAGCCGGCCGGAGCGTCGTCGTAGTTCTCTGGGACATCGAGCTTCGCCCAGCCGAGAACCATCGCTTTCACGGAGCTCAGCTTGCTGGCCGGAAGACCATTCCGACGGAGGATCACCTTGTCCGTGCTCCTTGCCTTTCCCTTTGGTGCGTTGTGCCGCTCAAGCTGGAACGCGAGGCCGTTTCCTTGAGTGAGAACTTCCTCAAGCCGCTCCACATCGCCGATCGGGTTGGAGGTCAGCCGCCACCACTGACCGTTGTCGAAGACCCCGGTCGACGCCGCGCTCTCGTACGACGTGACGCCTATGAGTTTGAGGAGCTGGTAGCCAGCCGAGGTCCTCGACCGCACTTCAGACACGAGCACGGCGTCAGTGCCTGCCGTCGGCAGATAGAGCGACACGAGGAACGGATTCGTGGATGCCAGATCTCCGAGTTCGACGTCCTCGTCCGATTGAGTGCCTATCGCGAGATCATGGCTCCCCCGTCGGCCGATCCGGACCACGAAGTCCACCCGAGAACCGCCGATGGCCATCGACTCGACACGGATCGTCGGGACTGCGTCCGTGAGCTCTGCGGGAGCCCGATCATCCTCTGCCAGCTCGTACTTGAGGTTCCCCGTGCGTGTAACACCGACGAGGCGATCTCTCATCGATTCGAGGGACTGGCAAAACGTCTCTTCTGGGCTCCCATCGAGCGTCGCATCGACGAATGCCTGGCCCTGTCGAGTCCGTCCATGGTGCAGAGTCACCCGATCAAGCCTGAAACCGAACATCGTCTTGTTCGCCATGTATCCCCGCTGATTGGTCGTCGAACTGAGTTGGGCTCAGCCTACCGGCGGGACGCCACACCACGCGCACGCTTAGGGACATACTCCCGGCGGCCCGAGCAGGAAGAGGTGGTGTCCGCCGGCGGCGGCGGTCAACAGCGCCTCGACGGCTTCGTGGTTGCCCGCGACATCCGCGAGGTCGCCGACAAGACCCGGCGCGCCACCGTCGGATCGCACGAGTGCCGGCACGGGCTCGACCGGGCGCTCGTCGAACCGACCGCCATGCCGGATCGCAGCCTCGAGGAGGGAGGCGACGCCGATCACTTGGATCCCGGGTACGAGCGCGGCCTCGGCGGCGTTCGCCTCGGGCACCATCACGGTGTCGTGCCCGGCGCGCACGGCGGCGAGCACGGCCGGCAGGATGCCGTCGATGGGCCGCAGGCGGCCGTCGAGGCCCAGCTCGCCGAGGTGCACGACGCGGTCGACCGAGTCGACGGAGACTTCTCCGGATGCCGCGAGGCACGCGAGCGCAATGGCGAGATCGAATCCCGAGCCGTGCTTCGGCAGGGTCGCGGGCGACAGGTTGACCGTGAGCTTGCGGTTCGGCAGCGGGCAGCCCGCGTTCATCGCGGCGGAACGCACGCGTTCGCGGGCTTCGCCGAGCGCGGCGTCGGGGAGACCGATGATCACGAATCCGGGCAACTGCGACGAAAGGTCGGCCTCGACCTCGACGATCGAGCCGGCGAGACCGAGCAGCGCGACGGATCTGGTGCGCGCGACCGCCATCAGCTGATCCCCTCGAGGTGTTCGATCAGGGCGGGCGCCTCGGCCGGCGCGAGCACCGCGACCGCATCGATGCGGATACGGGACACCGGGGCATCCGTCGCTGCACACCAGGCCACCGCGAGGCGTCGCAGCCTGGCGAGCTTCACCGGGGTGATCGCCTCGAACGGGTGCCCGAAATCGTGTGACGTGCGCGTCTTCACCTCGACGAACACGGTGTCGCGCCCGTCGGTCGCGACGATGTCGATCTCACCGAGCCGGCACCGCCAGTTGCGGTCGAGCACCGTCATGCCCCGACCGACCAGGTGGTCGACCGCGAGCTGTTCGCCGTGCCGACCGAGTTCCGCATTGTGGGCCACGAGCACCACCTCCGCCACCAGCGTGGCGCGGATGTCGCGGACGCGCGGCCGGGTCGGACGTCAGGTACGACGGTCGGGCAGCGACCCCGGATGTCGAGGACAAGTGCGGCGGTGAAGAACGGTGCGAACGGCGAGACCCGGAGGTATAGCGAAGCGCCAGCCGGGCGGTCGAACACTCAGACGCGACGGCGGGATTCGAACCGCGACGCAACGAAGGAACCAGTGCCCCGGACCACCCGGATCGTCGCGATGCAGTGATGTTATCGTTTCGTTATCATCCCACGCGAGTCCGCCTTTGGGAGGACACGGAGGACACGCGGGGCCTCCGTCACTCGTCGAGGCCGCCGGTGATCGTGCTTCGTTCGCGAGCCAGACGACGCGCGGAGATCGCATAGCCCGCCGCGATCGCGAACATGCTGATGCAGGCGAGGAAGAAGCTCAGCCACACGACCGCGGCGATCCACGACGTCGTGAATGCGAGCGTCAGCGACTGCGCGAGCAGATCGGCGGCTCCCGCCGCGATCACCCAGATCGCGGGGGCTCGGAGGCTGCCTGCGAACTGAGCATCCTTGTCCCTCCCTGCCCAGATGAGCCATCCGCCGATGACCACCAGCACGACGCCCCAGGCGATCCGGCCCCACCCGGCGAGCGCGAGGTTCCAACCGAGGATCGATTCGAGGCTGACGCTGAGGACCAAGCCCGCCACGTAGAGGATTGCGCCCACGATGCCGTCGCGGTTCGGACGCGTGAGGTAGTGGACGACCAGCGCAATCACCGCCAGCGACCTGATGATGATCGCCGTGGATGCCAACTCGACGAGGGTTCCGAATGCAGCAACCAGCATGATGGCTCCGACGAGCGTGAACATTCCAGCGCCGATCCACGCCGTCGCGATCGGCGCGGACACGTGGGGCCCAGGACTGACGGCCGACCCCGTTCGAGGAGGGACCGCCGTCGCGTCCTTGCTCCGCCCGGGCAGCGGGGCGTGTCCGCCTTCGCCGGCTTCCTCGCGCTGTCCCGACCCCTCGTCCGACGCGGCTACGTCGAACAGCACGGCGTCGCCCGAGCGCAGGTAGAGCACCGGCGTCGCGAACTCTGCCTCTCTCATCGCGCCGACGATCGCTCGCCGAGCGGGTGCGATTGCGGCGTCGATGGGCATGCCCTGGGCCAGCCCGGTGTAGAGGCTGTCGCTGAACGCGATCGCAGCATCATCGGTGATCTCGAACTGCATCGCGACGACCGCGGGGATGTCGAACTCGACGAGACTCGTGGCAACGCCCGAGAAGGGATCGATCCGCGAACTCCGAGCTCCTTCGCAGGCGTTGAGGATGACGAGCCGGAGGCTCAGCTCGTCCTGCAGCATCGCCCCGAGCTGCTGCCCGGTGACGTCGTGCGCGCGGCCAAGCGGCGATTCGAGGATCACGATCCCCGACTCCGTCTCTTCGTCGTACGCGCCATGACCGATGTAGTGAAGGACGTGGATGTCGTCGGATTCGGCGACCCTCCGGGCAAGCTCCCCGAGGGTCGGCCGGTCCAGCCAACTCAATTCGACCAGGCCGGCATCGATGAGGCGTTGGAGCGCCCGCTGCAGGTTGTGCCGTTCCGCGTCGGCGTCGAGCTCCGTGAACCCGGTCGGGCTGCTCACCACGCCGAGGATCCGCAGGGGTAGCGTGATCGTCTGCGGGCGCAGCGCCGAGTCGACGTCGAGCGTCCGCACGACCGGAGTCTGTATCGATTGCGCGAGGAACCTGGGCCGCTGGTACAGGAGCTCCCATGGCAGACGCATCAGCTCGGGTGCCCCCGAGAGCCGAAGCGTGATCCGGAGACCACGATCCCGCCCGGACGCGGCGGCTCGGGCGGAGTGGTACACCGTGCTCACCTCGTCCCGGATCAGCGCATCGAACAGCGAGGAGCCGAACGCTTCCATCGCCCCCATCCGGTCGTCCGGTCCGCTGCGGCGGCGGCGTGCGAGGCCGACGCGAAGTACGAAGTCATCAAGCTCGTCGTCGGTGACCGGCGAGGTGAACGATCCGCGGGCCGAACGGCCATCGGGCGCCGTCGCGACCACGGCATAAGCCCCGCCGGTGTCACGATCGACGCGCAACTCGAGGTCGTCATATCCGCGCACGGCCGGACTCATCGGGAGCTCCTCGACTCACCGTGCCTCGACCCCACCCTGACATCCGCCTCGACGCCGTCGTGCGGTCTGCGTGCGAGCACTTTCCCCACGGTGCACATCACCCCCGACCGGGCTAATTCGCTTTGATGCAATAGTGCCGCGGAAGCGCCGCGCACACCATCCGGGCGGGCCCGTAGCGCGAATGCCAAGGAGGGCCATCCGTCACCCACGACCGGGACGCTAGGGCCTACTCGTCGAGCGCGAGTTCCTTCGGCAGCTCGAAGTCGCGTGTCGCGAGCTCCTCGACGTTCACGTCCTTGAAGGTGAGCACGCGCACCGACTTCACGAACCGGTCGGCGCGGTAGACGTCCCACACCCAGACGTCTTTCATCGTGAGCTCGAAGTAGAAGTCGTGCTCGGTGTCGCGACGCACGAGTTCGACCTCGTTCGCGAGATAGAAGCGTCGCTCCGTCTCGACCACGTACTTGAACTGCGACACGATGTCGCGGTACTCACGGTATAGGGCCAGCTCGACCTCGCGGTCGTAGTCTTCGAACTCGTCCTCATCCATCGGATTCATCCTACGCCGAGGTCGAAGAGCGCCGGAGCCTCGGCGGGGCGCTCGTGCAGCCAGGTGGTGCGGTGGATCCCGCTCGGTCCGTGCTCCTCGATCGCGGCGAAGTGGGCGGGGGTCGAGTAGCCCTTGTTCTCATTCCACGCGTACACGGGCAGCTCGTCGTGCGCTCGTCGCATACCGCCATCGCGATGCACCTTGGCGATGACGGATGCCGCGGCCACCGACGCGCAGTCCCGGTCGGCCTTGATGCGAGTGGTGACGCGCGCTCGGTGCTCGATCGAGGCGCTCAGCCAGTCGTAGTTGCCATCGAGGATGAGCGGGGCATCCGTCACGTCGTGCTCGTCCGCGGGGAGCGCGGCGAAGGCCCGGGCACCGGCGAGCCCGAGGCACGCCATGATGCCGAGTTCGTCGATCTCGGCGGCGGATGCCTCGCCGACCGCCCACGCCCGCACCCAGGCCGAGGCCCTCGGCGCCATCGCCTCGCGCCGCGGCTCCGCCAAGAGCTTGGAGTCGCGGAGACCGGCAGGCATGCGGCGTACGCTCGCGTCGATGAGCACCAGCCCGACTGTGACCGGACCGGCGAGCGCACCGCGCCCCACCTCATCGCACGCGAGCACCACGGATGCCCCGGCGCCGAACAGCTCGCGCTCCGCGCGCAACGTGGGCACTGCGACGGGAGTCATGGTCAGCCTGCTGCCTGGTCGACGCCTTCGAAGACCTCGGGATAGTTCCCGAGCCATGCCCAGTTGGAGATCGGCCAGCTCACGACGAACGCGCGACCCACGACGTTCTCGACCGGCACGAATCCCTTGAGCGGAGTCTCGCCGTTGTAGCGGGAGTCCTTGGAGTTGTAGCGGTTGTCGCCCATGACCCAGAGGGAGTCGTCGGGCACCACCTTGTCGAAGTCGTCACGGGAGACCTTCGTCTCGCCGGGAGGGAGTGCGACGTAGGGCTCGTCGAGCGGCACGCCGTTCACGCTCATCTGGCCGAGCGCGTTGCAGCAGATCACGTGGTCGCCGGGAAGCCCGATCACGCGCTTCACGAGGTGGTCGTTCGAGTCTGGAGCGGAGAGGCCGACGAACGCGAGGAACCAGTCGACCGCCGCGACGAGAGGCGGTTGCGGAGTCTCGACGCGCGCGGGAAGCCAGCCACCGGGATCCTGGAACACGACGACGTCGCCACGCTCGATCGGGGCCAGCTCGGGCACGAGCTGGTTCACGATGATGCGGTCGTCCCGGACGAGGGTCTCTTCCATCGACTGCGACGGGATGAAGAACGACCGGATCAGGAACGTCTTGATGAGGAACGAGACGAGCACGGCCACCGTGAAGATGACGAGCAGATCGCGCAGGAAGAGGAGCGTGCTGCGTTTCCTGCGCGCCGCCGAGTTCACCGCGCCATCCGATTGCGAGGTGATTGCTTCTTCTGTCATTTAACCGCCCGAGCTCCCCACCCAGTCTAGGGGTGGGGAGCTCGGGAGCATGCCAACCGTTCGCGAAGCGCGGGCGGATTGCGGCAGGCGGATCAGCTCTCGCGCTTCTCCTTGATCTTCGCCTTCTTGCCGCGGAGCTTGCGCAGGTAGTAGAGCTTCGCGCGACGCACGTCGCCGCGGGTGACGACCTCGATGTGGTCGATGACCGGTGAGTGCACCGGGAACTTGCGCTCGACGCCGACCTGGAAGCTGACCTTGCGCACGGTGAAGGTCTCGCGCACGCCCTCGCCCTGGCGGCCGATGACGACGCCCTGGAAGACCTGGATACGCGAGCGCGTGCCTTCGATGATGTTGACGTGCACCTTGACGGTGTCACCGGGGCGGAAGTCGGGGATGTCCGACCGCAGGCTCGCGGCGTCGACGTGGTCGAGGATGTGCATGATGGTTCGCTCTCTGCGCCCGCCACCGGTCGAACGCGGATCATGGATGGAAGATTCCGGTGCCGCCTGCGCGATCGCCCGCGCGGTGCGTCCTCCCCGGAGGCAGAGTCCTGCGGCGGCACAATCCTCTATTGTGCCATGCCCGGGCCCACTCGCCAAAGCGGTCCACGGTCCCCGATCTGGTCGAGGGCGGATGCCTCGCGCGACGCGTCGTGGTGTCAGTCGCGTACCTCGCGAACGATGATGACGTCGCCCTCGTCGTCGCCGAAGGGTGGGCGTTGCCCGCGCGGACGGCCCGCGGCATCCGGACCCTGGGACTGACCGGTCTGCTGGGCCGCGAGGCGCTCGAACTCGCTCATCGTGGCCTGCACGCGGCGGGCGCCGTCGCGGACGAGCTGCCACACCGCGCTCCAGAACGCCGCGACCGCGAGGAGGATGGCGATGACCCCGAAGAACGCGCCGCCCTCGCCGTAGAAGCCGACGCCGACGATGGACGCATGCCAGGCGCCGACGACCGCGACATCCGTCCACGATGATGCCCGCCGAGCGCGCACGGTGGGCCGGATCCACACGAGCAGGGCGACGATCGCCAGGGCGATGAACGCCACGGGCACGACGATCACGAGACCGAGGGTGCCCCAGCCGCC
Source organism: Agromyces sp. NPDC058484 (assembly GCF_042720415.1). Lineage (NCBI taxonomy): Bacteria > Bacillati > Actinomycetota > Actinomycetes > Micrococcales > Microbacteriaceae > Agromyces > Agromyces sp. NPDC058484. Next base: position 428,878 of record NZ_JBHXMP010000001.1, read on the forward strand.
GCCGCCGAAGATCGCCCAGCCTATGCCGAGCCAGATCGGCAGCACGACCGCGGCGGCGACCAGCCACCTGAGGAATGCACGCCGGATGAGCATGGCGACAGCGTAGCGCGGCGACCTTCGCGCCGGCCGGGTGTTCACTCAGGGCGGACCCGCCCGAACGCCGGCCCCACGGCGCCGACGGGGCAGACATCCAGCACTGACCCACCAGAATGGAGGACGGAGAGGATGAGCGTGATCGAACTGAGGACCCCCGCCGAGATCGAGGAGATGCGGCCTGCCGGACGTTTCGTGGCGAGCGTGATCGAGGCGACGTCGAAGGCCGCCGCCGTCGGCGTCAACCTGCTGGAACTCGACGCGCTGGCGCACGAGATGATCCGCGACGCGGGTGCCGAGAGCTGCTACATCGACTACCACCCGTCGTTCGGCGCGAGCCCCTTCGGCAGGGTCATCTGCACGTCGGTGAACGACGCGGTGCTGCACGGCCTCCCCCGCGACTACGTGCTTCGCGACGGCGACCTGCTCAGCCTCGACTTCGCCGCGTCGGTGAACGGCTGGGTCGCCGACTCCGCGATCTCAGTCGTCGTCGGCACACCGCGAGGCGAGGACGTGCGCCTCATCGACACGACTCGGCGCGCGCTCGACGCCGGCATCGCGGCGGCGCGGTCGGGCAACCGCGTCGGCGACATCTCACGGGCGATCGCGGATGTCGCGAAGGCCGAGGGCTACACGATCAACACCGATTTCGGCGGCCACGGCGTCGGCCGCACCATGCACGGCGACCCGCACGTGCCGAACAACGGCCGACCTGGACGCGGTCTGCCGTTGAGGCCCGGCCTCGTCATCGCGATCGAGCCGTGGTTCCTCGAGACCACCGACCGCATCTTCACCGACCCCGACGGCTGGACGCTGCGCAGCGCCGACGGGTCGCGCGGCGCCCACTCCGAGCACACGATCGCCGTCACCGACGGCGACCCGATCGTGCTCACGCAGCGCAGCTGAGCGCGGTCAGCCCTCGAGCAGCTCGGGGCGGACGCGCGCGGTGCGTTCGAGCTGCTGTTCCCGGCGCCATGCCGCGACGGCGCCGTGGTTGCCCGAGAGGAGCACGGGCGGCACCTCGAGGCCGCGCCACACCGCGGGCTTCGTGTAGCTCGGGTACTCGAGCAGGCCGTCGGCGTGGGATTCCTCGACGAGGCTCTCGGGGTTGCCGACCACACCTGGCACGAGCCTGCCCGCGGCCTCGATCATGGCCATCACGGCGACCTCGCCGCCGTTGAGCACGTAGTCGCCGAGGCTGATGAGGCGCACGCGCATGCGGGTGGCGTAGTGGTCGACCACACGCTGGTCGATGCCCTCGTAGCGCCCGCACGCGAACACGAGATGCTGCTCGGCCGCGAGCTCGTGGGCGATGGCCTGCGTGAACGGCTCGCCGGCCGGTGAGGGCACCACGAGCAGGGCATCGGATGCCGCATCGCTGATGATCGCGTCGAGGGCCTCGCCCCACGGCTCGGGCTTCATGACCATGCCGGCGCCGCCGCCGTACGGCGTGTCGTCGACGGTGCGGTGGCGGTCGTGCGTGTGGTCGCGGAGGTCGTGCGTGCGGACGTCGAACAACCCGGACTGACGCGCCTTGCCGAGCAGTGACAGGTCGAGCACGTCGAAGAACGACGGGAAGATCGTGACGATGTCGATCCGCATGGGGCGCCCTACTCGGCGGGTGCGTCGCGGGGGCCGGATGCCTCGGGCTCGCCGGGCCCGGAGGCTGCATTCGCGGCATCCGATGCGGTCGTCGCCTCCGCATCGATCTCGGGAAGGTCCTCGAAGAGCCCGGCCGGCGGCGTGACCGTGATCGTGCGGGCGTCGAGGTCGACCTCGGGCACGATGGCGGCGACGAACGGCACCATCACCTCGCGGCCGTGCGACTTCACGATCAGCAGGTCCTGTGCGGGCAGGTGGTCGACGTGAGCGACCTCGCCGATCTTCTCGCCGTCACGGAGCACCGCGAGGCCGACGAGCTGGTGGTCGTACCACGCATCGGGCTCGGGGGCCTCCTCGTCGACGTGCTCGACCCAGAGGATCGCCTTGACGAGGCCCTCGGCGGCGGTGCGGTCGTCGACGCCGTCGAAGAAGCCGACGGGGTGTCCGTTGTACCAGCGGAGCTCGCGGAGCGTGAGGTGCTTGCCGTGCCACGGCGAGGACTCGGGCACCTGCAGCGAGAACTCGGCGCCCGGCACGAACCGCCGCTCGGGGTCGTCGGTGTAGAGCTCGAGCTTGATGGCGCCCTTCAGGCCGTGCGCCTTCGTGAGGCGGCCGACCCGGAGTTGCGTTCGGGCTGCGTCGGCCACGTCAGCCGTCGGTGTCGACGACGTCGACGCGGACCCGGCGCCCGTCGGCGAGCGCGGTCACGAGCGTGCGGAGCGCCTTCGCGGTGCGGCCGGCGCGACCGATGACGCGACCGAGGTCCTCGGGGTTCACGTGAACCTCGAGGACCTCGCCGCGTGCGCTCGACGCGGAGACGACCTTCACGTCATCAGGGTGATCGACGATCCCCTTGACGAGGTGTTCGAGCGCGGACTGGAGCAAGGCCTACGCCTCGTCCGTCGCGGTCTCGTCGGCTGCGGGAGCCTCGGCCTCTGCCGGGGACTCCTCGGCGGCCTTGGCGGGCTTCTCGGCCTTGGGCTTCAGCACGGGCTTCTTGGCGTCGTCGGCGACGAACGCGGTCTTGGCTGCGGGCGCCTGCACCCGCGACACGGCGTTCTCGTCGCCCTTGAACTTGCCCCAGTCGCCCGTGAGCTTGAGGATCGCGGCGACCTGCTCGGTCGGCTGCGCGCCGACCGAGAGCCAGTACTGGGCGCGGTCGGAGTCGACCTCGATGAACGAGGGGTTCTGGGTCGGGTGGTACTTGCCGATCTCCTCGATGACGCGACCGTCGCGCTTGGTGCGCGAGTCGGCGACGACGATGCGGTAGTACGGCGCACGGATCTTGCCGAGGCGCTTGAGACGGATCTTGACAGCCACAATTCTCCTGAAGTGTTATGAGGTGGGCGAACTGACAGCCGTGAGCGTGGGGTGCACACTCGGCGGAAGCTCAATGAGGTTCTGCGCGCCGGATAGAGGGTCGGGCGGTACAGAACTCGACTGACCATTCTTGCAGACATCCCTGAGATCCGCGAAACCAGGGAAACGCCGACCTCCTGCTCGGATACTGCGATGTGCTATGTGACATATTACGCACTACTTTGTAGGATGAGTTCATGCCCGGCATCTTCGATTCCCTGCGCCTCATCGACCACCAGGCGCTCGCGGATCGGGTGAGCATGGAACAGGCCGTCCGCGCCCTGCAATCCGCCGTCCGTGAGGGCTTCGACCCCGACGACGATCCCCCACGCGCCATCGTCGACGTTCGACACGGTCAACTTCTGCTGATGCCCGCCGACCTCGGGGGCCACGCCGGTCAGAAATTCGCCACGGTCGCCCCCGGCAACCCCGCCCGCGGGCTCGAGCGGATCCAGGCGATCTACGTCCTGCTCGACGCCGAGACCCTGACGCCACTCGCCCTGATCGACGGCACCGAGCTCACCTCGATCCGCACGCCTGCCGTGTCGGCCGCCGTCGCCGACGTCGTCGCGACGCCCGAGGCGTCCACCCTCGTCGTGTTCGGCACCGGTCCGCAGGGCATACGCCATGTCGAGGCGATGCGTGCGATCCGCGACATCCGACGCGTTCGATTCGTCGGCCGCGACGCAGCGAAGTCGCAACGCGCGGTGGAACAGGCGTCGGCTGCCGACATCGATGTCGCAGTGGGAAGCGAGGCGGATGTCGCATCCGCCGACATCATCGTCTGTGCGACGACGGCGCAGACGCCGCTCTTCGAGCCCGACCTCGTCGCCGACCGCGCGACAGTGATCGCGATCGGATCGCACGACGCCGACCGCAGAGAGCTTGCCGGAGAGCTACTCGCCCGCAGCCAGGTGATCGTCGAGACCGAGCGCGTCGCCCGCACCGAGGCCGGCGACGTGATCATGGCCATCGAGGAGGGGCTGCTCTCGCCCGACGCGCTCGTGCCGATGGCACGCATCGTCACCGGTGCAGCGGCCACCGCCACCGACCGGCCGCGGGTGTTCAAGACCTGCGGCATGGGCTGGCAGGATCTCGCGGTCGCCCGACTTGCGATCGATGGGCCCGAGGCGGCGTGATGCGCTGCGGCGTCCGACCTGTGGCGCGACATCCGCTCGACGTCAGTGCTCGCCGGTGAGGCTCCCCCAACCGGCCGAACGCCCCGCGATGCTGCGCCGCTGCGGCACGTTCCACGGGTTGTCGTCGCGCAGCGGCACCGGCAGCAGCACGGGTGGTGCCGACTGGTAGGCGACGCCGCGCAGGAACCGCGCGATCGCCGCGGTGCCGACGCTCGTGGCGTCCGTTGTCGTGGCGGGGAATGGTCCGCCGTGCTGCATCGCGCCCGTCACCGAGACACCGGTCGGCCATCCCCCGAAGAGCACGCGACCACTGGTTTCGGCGAGTGCCTCGACGAGCGGTGCCACGGCGTCGGCGTCGGCATCGGTCGCGTGCAGCGTGCCCGTCAGATTGCCCGGGAACAACTCGCGGTGGAGTTCGGGCAGGGTCGCGACATCCGAATACCGCACGATGACCGAGAGCGGGCCGAACGATTCCTCGAGTAGCTCATCGCGATGCTCGCGAAGGGTCTCGACATCGACCTCCACGACGGTGGGCGTCGCGAATCGCTGCTCGTCGTCCCCGACGCGCACTGCGCCGGCAGCCAGTGCGCTCACGCCCTCGGCGCCGAGCACTGCGGCGCGGCGTTGCTCGAACGCCCGCCCGATGCCGGGGTTCAGCAGGCGATGCTCGACGACGGATGCGGCGGCGGCGGCGGCCGCGCCGAGGTCGACGCCGTCCGGCACGAACAGGAATCCCGGCTTCGTGCAGAGCTGCCCGGCCGACCCCGACACGGACGCGACGAACCCCGCCAGGAGGTCGTCCTCGGCTTCGACGGCGGCGGCCGTGGCGTACACGGGATTCACGCTTCCGAGTTCGCCGAAGAACGGAATCGGTCGCGGCCGGGTCGCGGCAACGTCGGCCAACATGCGGCCGACATGCGTCGACCCGGTGAAGGCGCCTGCGCGGATTCGGTCGTCCTGCAGCAGCTCGAGGCCGCGCTGCTGCCCCTCGACGAGCTGGAAGACGCCGTCGGGCATTCCTGCCGCGGCGAGCGCTCCGATCACGACCTCAGCGGTGCGTCGAGAGAGCTCAGGATGACCCGAATGAGCCTTGACGATGAGCGAGCAGCCCGCAGCGAGCGCCGCCGCCGAGTCGCCGCCGGCCACCGAGAACGCGAACGGAAAGTTCGATGCCGCGAAGTTGAGCACGGGACCGACCGGAGCGAGCATGCGTCGCACGTCGGGTCTGGGGCCGATCACGTAATCGGAATCGGCCTCGTCGATGCGCACGTCGAGGTAGGCGCCGTCGACTATCGCCTCGGCGAACAGGCGCAGCTGATTCGACGTACGCCGCACCTCCCCCTGCAGACGCGGTCGGGTGAGCCCCGTCTCGCGGACGGCGATGTCGATCAGTTCGTCCGCCGCCGAGTCGAGGGCGTCAGCGACGGCGACGAGCGCGGCGGCGCGGCCCTTCGGTGCGATATCGGCGAACGGACCGGCGGCGGCAGCTGCACGCTCGGCGATGAGGTCGGTGTCGGTTTCTGGGTTCATGATGCTCCGTTGTTCTCGCTCGGCGGGTCAGATGACGAATCAGGTCAGACCACGAATCCCTCGGGGAACGGATCGTCGTCGTCGAGGAAGTACTGTCCGAGTCCGGTGATCCATGCGCGGCCGGTGATCGTCGGAACAACGGCGGGCCTGCCGGCGACCGTGGTCTCGCCGACGAGCCGGCCGGTGAACTCGGTGCCGATGAAGGATTCGTTCACGAAATCGGTCTCGAGCGCCAGCTCGCCGCGAGCGTGCAACTCGGCCATGCGCGCGCTCGTGCCGGTGCCGCACGGCGACCGGTCGAACCACCCCGGATGGATGGCCATGGCGTGGCGCGATCGCACCGCGTCCGAACCCGGGGCGATGAACTCGACGTGGTGCACGTGGTTCGCGCCGTCGAGCTCGGGGTGCACGGGCGGGGCGGACTCGTTGATGGCCTCCATGATCGCGAGCCCCGCACGCAGGATGTCGTCCTTGCGGGAGCGGTCGAAGGGGAGGCCGACGTCGTCGAGCTTCACAAGTGCATAGAAGTTGCCGCCGTAGGCGATCGAATACGGCACCATGCCGTAGCCCGCTACCACGACCGAGGCATCCAATCGCTCGACGAAACTCGGCACGTTCTCGATCGTGACGTGCTTCGCCCGTCCGTCCTCGACCGCGACTCGCGTGATGACGAGGCCCGCTGGAACATCGAGCCGGATCTCGGTCACCGGCTCGGTGACCTCGACCATGCCCGTCTCGACGAGCACCGTCGCGACGCCGATCGTGCCGTGGCCGCACATCGGCAGGAACCCGCTCGCCTCGATGAACACCACGCCCCAGTCGGCGTCGTCGCGTGCGGGCGGCTGAAGCAGTGCACCCGACATGGAGGCATGGCCGCGCGGTTCGTTCATGAGCAGGCCTCGCAGCCCCTCGAGGTGATCCATCGCGTACAAGCGGCGATCGTTCATGGTCGCGCCGGGGATCCGGCCGACGCCACCCGTGACGACCCTGGTCGGCATCCCCTCGGTGTGGGTGTCGACGGCCGAGATCACCCGGCGCGCGTGCATCAGCGGACAGCCAATGCGGCGAGCGCGATCTCGGTGTCGGCGGTGACCTGGGCGCGCTGCGCGTCGCTGAGGGGTCCGCGCGGCGGTCGTGTCGCACCGCCGTACGAGTTGCCGCAGATGTCCATCGACAGCTTGATGGCCTGCACGAACTCGGTGCGGGTGTCCCACCGGAACACCGGCACGAGCTGCTCGTACAGGTGGCGGGCCTCCTGCCACCTGCCGTCTGCGAGCAGGTTGTAGAGCTCGACGGCCTGCTTCGGGAAGGCGTTCGGATAGCCCGCGAACCAGCCCACCGCCCCGTTCACCATCATCTCGAACAGCACATCGTCGGCGCCGGCGATGATGTCGATGTCGCAGAGTTCCTTGATCTCGTAGACCCGGCGCACGTCACCCGAGAACTCCTTGATCGCCACGACCTCGGGGATCTCGGCGAGCTTCGCGACGAGCGACGGCACGAGATCGACCTTGGTGTCGAACGGGTTGTTGTAGGCCATGATCGGCAGGCCGGCCTTCGCGACCTCTTCGAAGTGCGCGATGACCTCGCCCTCGTTCGCCCGGTAGAGCGTCGGCGGCAGCAGCAGCACCCCATCGGCGCCGTCTTCGCGCGCCCACTCGGCCCAGACGCGGGCCTGGTGGCTGCCGACGCCATGGGCGCCGGCGATGACGATGCCTCGTCCGTCGACGGCCTCGACCGCCACCTGGATCACCTTGCGTCGCTCCTTGTCGGTGAGCGATGAGTACTCGCCGAGCGAGCCGTTCGGGCCGACGCCGCGGCATCCTTCTCGCATCAGGAAGTCGACGTGCTCGGCGAACCGGTCGTAGTCGACGGCGAGCCCCGCGGGCGCCGAGGCGTCTTCCTTGAAGGCGAGGGTCGTGGCGACGACGACGCCGCCGAGGTCCATGGTCTGCTGGGTCATTTCGTGTTCCATTCTGTCGGCATTGGTGTAGGTGTGCGGGGATGGGCCTGGAGCGCGCGTCAGCGTCGCTCGGTGGGGCTGGCCGCCAGGTCGCGCATCGATCGCCGGTTCGTCTCGGGCATGCCGAGCATGACGACGAGCGCGAACACCGAGACGGCGACGACGTACCAGGCGGGTGCGATGGTCGAGCCGGTGAGTCCGATGAGCCAGGTGGCGACGAGGGGCGCGGTGCCTCCGAAGATCGTGAACGCGAGGTTGTAGCTGATGGATGCCCCGGTGTAGCGCACGCGCGCCGGGAACAGCTCGACGAACGCAGGGCCGGCCGGCCCGAAGAAGAGGCCGAGGGCGAGACCGAGCAGGCCCTGGCTGACGATCGCAGCGCCGAGCGTCGCGACGCCGACGATGAGATACGCGGGCACCGCGACGGCCGCACCGAACAGCCCGGCGATCAGGAGCATGCGACGGCGGCCGATGCGGTCGGAGACCCATGCCGAGATCGGGACGGTCACGAAGGTGATCAAGAGCGCGACGCTGTTCGAGATGAGCGCCGCAGAGGAGTCGAGGCCGATCGTGACCGTCATGTACGAGTAGAAGTAGCCGGTGAGCGAGTAGTAGCCGAGGCTTGCGACGGCGGCGATGCTGAAGCAGACCAGCATGTTGCGCCACTGCTCGCGGAAGACCGCGCGGATGGGTGCAGACTCGACCTGCCGGCTTTCACGCATCTCGAGGAATGCGGGCGACTCGTCGACGCGGGAGCGGATGTAGAGCCCGACGACGGCGAGCGGTGCGCCGAGCAGGAACGGCACGCGCCAGCCCCAGGTCTCGTAGGCGTCGGCCGTGAGCAGGTTGGTGAGCGCGAGCACGAGCAGCGCCGCGATCACGGGCGGCAGGTTCGACCACGTGTAGACGAGGCCGACGTTGAATCCGCGTCGTGCGATCGGCGAGTGCTCGGCGACGAACGAGTTCGACCCGATCGTCTCCCCTGCCGCGGACAGCCCCTGCAGCATTCGCAGGACGATGAGCAGCATCGGGGCGAAAACGCCGATCGCGGCGTAGGTCGGCAGCAGGCCGATGCACGTGGTCGACACGCCCATCACGAGGATCACCGAGGCGAGCACCCGCTTGCGCCCGAACCGGTCGCCGAGGTTGCCGAGCAGGAATGCGCCGATCGGGCGGGCGACGAAGCCGACGGCGTAGATCGCGAAGACCGCCAGGAGCGCGGCCGCTGGATCCGAGTCGGGGAAGAACAGCATGGCGATCACCGGTGCGGCGTACGCGTAGACCGCGAAGTCGAACCACTCGACGAAGTGCCCGATTGCGGAGGCGGTCATGACCTTGCGGACACGACGGGCTTCGCCGGCATCAACCGGTGTCTGCGTGCGGTATTCGGTGGTACTCGTGGTCATCAGCGGCTCCTTCGACGCGTTGGGTAGTGTGTAACATATCACACGCTACCACGACTTCGCATCAATTCTCTGTGTTCTCTGTGGCGCTCGGCCTGTCAACGCTCGCGCCGCGCGATCTCTCCCAATCGCACCGTCGCGAGCAACGGCCGGCGCTCGAATCCGCCGGCGATGGCGCCGCCGGCCTCCGCGACGATCGACTCGACGGCACGGCCGCACGTGCGCGCCTGACAAGGCCCGAGCCCCGCCCGTGTAGCCAAGCGCAGCGCGCGAAGTGGCACCTCGGCCCGTTCGGAGATGGCGCGCTTCGTGACCTCCTCGCAGCGGCAGACGATCGTGTCGTCGTCGAGCCACGCGGTCCATCCTGGGCGGATGCCATGCGCTGTCTCGAGCCGCCGAGCGAACCTGCGGATCCGGGCGCGACGTGCGACCACTGTGCGCATCCGCGGATCGTCGAGCGGCAGGCCGGCTGCCGAGAATCCCGCGATCGCGCCCTCGGCGAGCGCGGCATCGGCGCCACCGATCCCGGTGACCTCGCCCGCCGCGTACACGTGCTCCTGCGTCGTTCGCTGCTCCTCGTCGACGACGACGAACCGGCCGCTTCGATCGCCCGCAATCGCGCAACCGAGCATGATCGCCGCCTCGAGCCTCGTCGTGAACCCGTGGCCCAGTGCAACTGCGTCGCAGTCGACCTCGCGCTCGGTGCCGGCGATCGGCCGCCACTCGGCGTCGAGTGACGAGACGACTGCGCCCTCCACCCGGCCATCGCCGACCACCCGGACGACGCCGCTGCCGACGCGGTACGGAATGCGGTGACGAGCGAGCGAGCCGACGTACTCCACGAGCTCCCCTGCCTTGCCGGCGAGCTGCCACGGGTTCGGCAGCCATCCGCGGGCGAGTGCTCCGGTTCGGGATGCCTCGTGCACGCCGACGACCGTTGAGCCCACAAGTGCGAGCGACTGGGCGACCGGCAGCAGAAACGGTCCGGCTCCCGCGACGAGCGTTCGGCGCCCGACCGAGACGCCGTCGCGCTTCGCGAGCGCCTGCGCGGCGCCAGCGGTCGTCACTCCCGGCAGGGTCCAGCCGGGAACAGGGAGCGCGAGATCGTGTGCGCCGGTCGCCACGACGACCGCATCGGCCTCCACGACCACCGTGCGCCGGGCCGCCGCGTCGGCGTCGCCGACGACGGCCCGGAGCACGATGCGCCGCCCGCGCTCGTCACCGCCGTCGCTGCGCTCCGCCGACCACACCGCGGCAGCCGAATGGACCTCCGCATGCTCGAGCGAGTCGCGGAGTCGCTCGAAGCGCTCGAAGTCGTGCTGCATGCGCGGGTCGGTGATGCCGGGCTGGTGGCGCCAGTACTGTCCGCCGAGGCGTTCGCCCTCGTCGAGCAGGGTCACCTCGGCACCGGCGGCCAGCGCGGCGTGTGCCGCCGCCAGTCCTGCGGGTCCGCCGCCGAGGATCGCGATGTGCGTCATCGGCGCACCTCCCGCTCGATGCGGTCGCCGTCGACGGCCCGGCGCCGGCATGCCCGAACGCCCTCAACGCCGTTCACGGTGACGAGACAGTCGTGACAGACGCCGATGCCGCAGAAGACGCCGCGCTCACCCTGCTGCGCGGTCCGCCACGTGATACGTCCTGAACCGATCAACACGCCCGCGATCGTCTGGCCGTCGCGACCCGAGACGGGCTCGCCGTCCACGATGATGCCGACCTCGCCGCTCACGCGGTCATCCAGAGCCCGGCGCGACCGGGCAGGAACGGCGCCGGGTCGAGCGCAGTCGACGTGCCGAGCACGGCGTGCGCGATCAGCTCTGCAGTCGCAGGGGCCAGCCCGATCCCGGCGCCCTCGTGGCCGGTCGCGTGGAACAGCCCCGCGAGGCGGGGATCCTCGCCGATGACGGGAAGGTGGTCGGGAGCATAGGGCCGGAACCCGAAGTACGTCCGCAACAGGCCCGTGCCGGCGAGGAACGGGAACATCCGAATCGCCTTGGCAGCGATCGCGGTCGCCGGGCCGACGCCAGGGTGATCGTCGAAGCCGACGCGCTCGCGACTCGAGCCGATGAGCACCGTGCCGCCCGGTGTGGCTTCCACGACGGTCGAGGTCTGCAACGAGGCATCCCCGGAACCGACGGCGCCCACGTAGTCGCCGTCGTACACCTTGTGGAAGATCCGTTGCGCCATGGGTGTCGTCACGAGGATCACCCCACGTCTGGGGCGGATGTCGAGCGGTGCGTCGAGGCGGCCTGCCATCTCTCCGGCCCACGGTCCCGCGCAGTTGACGACCGCGTCCACCTCCATACGACCCGCCGTGCTGTCGAGCGCCGCGATCCGACCGTGCTTGGTGCGCGCGCCCGTCGCCTCGGCGACGACGAGGCGGGCGCCGCGCCGGATCGCGGTCGCGACGAGCGCCTGCGTCGTGTTCGACGGCTGCAGCTGTGCGTCATCGGGATAGTGGATCCCGATGGCGACCTCGCGTGAGAGGTGCGGCTCAGCAGTGAGGAGGCGGTCCGCGTCGAGTTCATCCGCGCGGATGCCGATCTCGCGCTGGGAGGCGGCGAATCGACGCAGCGCCGCCTCGCCTCCCGGGAAGGCGACGACCACCCCGCCCTTCGCCTCGAACTCGGTCGGCGGCTGGCCGCCGGTGCGCCCCTCGTCGAGTCTCGTGGCGAGCGAGCGCCACCGCTCGTTCGAGGAGATCGCCAGGTCGGCTTCGGGCCCCGGCTCCTTGTCGCTGACCAGGAGGTTCCCCTCGCACCGGCTCGAGGTCTCGCCGGCGACGCCGACCCGATCGATGATGATCACCTCCGCGCCGCGCTCGGCCAGTTCGAGCGCGCACGCCGCGCCGATGATGCCGGCACCGATCACCGCGACCCGCATCGCGTCCCCGCCCTTCTCGCCGGGAGCCCCGACGTGCTCCGCGAGGCATCCGTGAACTCATTCTCCGAGGTCGGCCACCTCGGCGCGACCGCTCCAGACTCCCTCGACGTGCCCGATATGACGTCGCATGAGCGCTTCCGCCGCGTCCCCGTCGCCGCCGGCGAGCAATCCGAGAAGTTCTTCGTGCTCGAGCGCCGACCGAGCCAGCGCATCGGTTCCGGCGACGTTGACGAGACCGATGAGCCGCGTCTGCGCCCGCAACTCGCGCACGACTGCGACGAGATGCACGTTGCCCGTCAATTCGAGTAGCGCCAAGTGGAATGCGGTGTCGGCCTCCAGATAATCCTGGAATCGCCGCTCAACGGCCGCTCGGACGATCTCATCGGCCAGCGCGTGCAACCGTTCGGCGACATCGTCGGGAACACGGCCTGCGATCTGCCGCATGGGCGGCGCCTCGAGCAGCATTCGCACCTCGCCGAGCTGATGGAGTTCGTCGGAAGAGACATCCGTCACCCGGAAGCCGCGATTGCGGATCGGGCTGAGGAAACCCCGCCTCGCGAGATTGAGCATCGCCTCGCGCACCGGCGTCGCGCTGACTCCGAACTCCGCGGCGAGTGTGGGGACCGTGAGCACCACGCCCGGGGCGAACTCTCCTGCGACGATCCGTGATGCGAGGGCACGCTCGACCTGCTCGCGCAGGCTCACGACTTCGAGGAGCTTGGTGGGCCGGGTCATGTCGCAGGTCCGCAGTGATGTGTCATGCGGCACAGCGTAGCCGCCAAGGGAGACGGGCGCTCGGCGCGACGCCCCGTGAATTCAACCTGCCACGAAGCGCCGCTCTCGTGCCATGATGTCCCCACCTCGGGTCGCACTGAGAGAACGGGGCTTCGAATGCACATCGAGTTCGCCCGGTCAGCCCGGTCCACCGTGGGGATCGAGTGGGAGATCGCGATCGTCGATCGTGCCACGGGGGAACTCGCGTCCGTCGCCGACCGCGTGCTCGAGGTGCTCGATGCGCGCAGCGACGGCGAGCACCATCCGTGGATCACGTCAGAGCTCCTCACGAACACCGTCGAGCTCGTGAGCGACGTGCACGAGCGCGTGGCCGACGCGGTCGCCGACCTCGAGGGCCAACTCGCCGAGGTGCGGGCGGTGATCGACGAGCTCGGCGAGTACGAGCTCGTCTGCAGCGGCTCGCACCCGTTCAGCCAGTGGTACGACCAGCACCTCACCGACAAGCCCCGCTATCACAAGCTCATCGACCGCACCCGGTGGTGGGGTCGCAACATGATGATCTGGGGCATCCACGTGCACGTCGGCATCGACGAGCGCGACAAGGCGCTGCCGATCCTCGACGGGCTGCTCGCCTACCTCCCTCACCTGCAGGCGCTCTCGGCATCGAGCCCGTTCTGGGCGGGCGTCGAGACCGGGTACGCGTCGAACCGTGCGCTCATGTTCCAGCAGTTGCCGACCGCGGGACTCCCCTTCCCCCTCGCCGACTGGGCCTCGTACGAGCGGTACGTCGACGACCTCGTGCGCACCGGCGTCATCGAGGACCACACCGAGGTGCGCTGGGACATCCGCCCGTCGCCGCGCTGGGGCACCGTTGAGGTGCGGGTCTGCGACGGCGTCTCGACGGCCGGCGAGATCGCGGCGATCGCCGCCCTCGTGCAATGCCTCGTCGAGTGGATGTCGACGCGCCTCGACGAGGGCGAGACCCTCCCGGTGCTGCAACCGTGGTACGTGCGCGAGAACAAGTGGCGCGCCGCCCGCTACGGCATGGATGCCGAGATCATCACGGATGTCGCGGGCACCGAGCGCCTCGTCTCCGACGACCTGCGCGACCTCCTCACGATGCTCGTGCCCGTGGCCGACCGGCTCGGCTGCGCAGCGGAACTCCAGTCGGTGCGCGAAACGCTCGACCGCGGCGCGAGCTATCAGCGACAGCTGCGCGTCGCCGAGGCATCGGGCGGCGACCTCACGGCGGTCGTCGCGCATCTCGCGCGCGAGCTCCGCAACGGGGTCTCACCGCCGAGGGATGCCGCGGCATCCGCTTCATAGCGATCCCCGTCAGGAGCCGGTGCGGTCGGTGCTCAGGCGCACCGAGTCTTCGGACACTTCCTCGACCGCGTCGGCCGCGGCGAAGAAGTTCCCGCCGATGCCGGTGCCGTCGACCTCGATGTACCCGACCCGGAGGAGTCGCTCCCGCTCCTCGGCGGGCATGTCCTCCGAGCCCGTGAAGAGATCGGCCACGACATCCAGGAGGCCGTCTCGTTCTCCGACGGTCTGCCCCTCGGCCGTCACCGCCTGAGGATCGCCCATCTTCACCGACTTCACCGTCCCGACCTTCTGACCGGACGCGTCGATGACGTCCATTCCCTCGCGTACGTCCTCCAGTCGAACCATGGCTGCGCCTCCATCTCCTCGCTGACCCGTGCCTTCCCGCACGGTACCAACGCCGGACCCAGCCCGTCGACGGGTTGCGAAGACCCCGCTGCGGTGCTCCGTCAGTACCAGTAGTCGCCGGCGCGCTCGAGGTGCCGGGCGATGAACGCGTTCTCGCCGCGGCGCCACTGTTCGGCGCGACCCTCGTGCGCGAGCTGGAACGCCGGCATGTACTCGAGCACGTCGCGCGCGAACGCGCTCTTGAAGGTGAGCACGCCCTGGCCGGGCGCGTCGGGATCGGCGGGCGGCGGCACGTGTCCGAGGTCGTAGCGGCGGATGCCGGATGCCGCGAGGTCGCGGATGATGCCCCACTGCAGCAGGCGGGAGGCCATGAGCTGAGGCTGGTCGCGGAGAGACCCGCCGTCCTTGTACCAGGCGTTCGCGCCGAACCGCACGACGAACGCGCCGGCCACGACTCGCCCGCCGTGCCACGCGAAGTACAGCTGCCCGCGATCGTCGGCGACGAACGCCTGCCACACTCGCGCGAGATAGCCCGCGCCCCGGAAGAACGCGCCCGACCGTTCCTCGGTCTCGCGCACGAGATCGAGCATGTGCTCCCGGTTCTCGTCGCTGAGCTCTGCGCGGCCCACGAGCACGTCGTTCTTCTCGGCGATGCGGATCTCGCTGCGCGCGCGCTTCTTCATGCTCGCGAGGATCTCCTCGTCGCTCAACGCCGTGTCGACGATGACCGTGTGCCGATACTGGGAGGCCCGTGTCGGCAGCCACCCGCACGTTGCGAGGGCGTCGACGAGCTCCTCATCCCGCGGCTGGTGCACCTCGAGCTTGGTGGCGAACGCGGCGCCGCGCTCCGCCCGGATGCGCTCGGTGAGCGGGGCGACGTCGCCGGCGGTGACGCCGCTCACACGGGGAAGGTGCGCCAGGGTGCCGAAACCCTCGGCGTGCCGCTCGAACACGAGCACCGGGTAGTCATGCCCGGTGCCGAGGTCGCGCCGCGTCACCTCCCACGGGCCACCTGACCGGATCGCCTGCCAGGTGCTCGACTGCATGTAATGCGGGGTCGTGTGCGCGGCGAGGACGCGCTCGTCCCAGCCGACCGAGACCTGATCCGACTGGACCGCCTGCACCGCGCCTCCATTCACGGACCTCGCCGACGGGCGCCATCCGCCCTTGGATGCCGCGGTCCTTGGCGCACATCCTATGCGGCGGAGACGTCCGCCTCCGGAACTCCGCCCCGATGATCCCGAAGTGGCCGCGCCGTCTGGCCTGCCGTGCGACGCCGACCTAGGGTGGGACGCATGCGCGATCCCCGACTCGAACTCGACGGCGAGCAGGTGAGCGCGCGGCTGTTGCCCGAGCGGGGCACGCACGGCGGGTACTCCCTCGTCATCGAGGGGATCACGCAGTCGCATGTCAATCCGCTCGACCCTCGCGACCTCCAGCTCGAGTACGCGCGGCTCGTCGCCGCCGTGATCGACGGATGCCGCGGGCCTGACCTCCCCATCCGGGTGCTGCACCTCGGCGGGGGGGCACTCACCATTCCACGGTACGTGGGCGCCACTCGCCCGGGCTCGGTGCAGCACGTCGTCGAGCTCCACCGTGAGCTCCTCGAATTCGTGCTCGACGCGCTGCCCCTCCACGACGGGGTCGAGCTCACGGTCGAGTACGACGACGGCAGGGCGGCGGTCGAGCGCGCGGCGCGCATCGCCGGCGGTTACGACGTCGCGATCGTCGACGTCTTCTCGGGCAGAGTGTCACCTCGCCACATGTCGACGGTCCAGTTCTTCACCCAGCTCGGCCAGCTTCTCGCTCCAGACGGCATCATCGTCGTCAACACCCTCGCGACCGGGGGGCTCGAGATGAGCCGGGAGGTCGGCGCAACCCTCGCGTCGATCCATCCCGAGGTGGTCGCGCTCGCCTCCCCGGCCGTCGCCGCCGGTGAGAGCCTGGGCAACGTGGTGTTCGCGGCATCCGGCGCCTCCGTCGACCACGACGAGCTCATCGGGCGCGCGAACACCGGCCCGCGGCCGATCGAGCTCCTCCGGGGTTCGTCGTTCGACGCCTTCGTCGACGGTGCGCGGGTGCGACGCGACGGCGACTCGCAGGGCTGAACCGTGCCCGGCGATCGTGTGGTGCAGCGAGCGGATCGCGTCGTGCGGCGAGCGCGGCCGGCCGCGGTCGGCGTGGCGGTCACCGGCGCGGTCCTCGCGCTGATCGCCCCGCCCGCGGCCGCACAGCCCGCCGATCGGGAGCCCTCGATCGGTCCCGGTCTGGAGTGGGTCGCGCACCGCGACAACCCGTTCCGGCACGGAGACGACCCCGACTTCATCAACTCCGACCTCGCGTTCACGGGCGACCACCTGGTGCAGGGCAACTTCGCCGGCTTCTCGCTCTGGGACATCGCCGACCCGACGGCGCCCGAGCTCGTGAGCGCGGTCTCGTGTCCCGGCGGACAGGGCGACGTGAGCGCCGTCGGGAACCTGGTGTTCGTGTCGATCGACGAGACCATGTCCGACGACTCCTGCCAGGCGACCCGCGTGCCCGAGACCGAGGAGAACTGGGAGGGGCTCCGGATCTTCGACATCAGCGAGCCCCGCGAGCCCCGCTACGCGGCTGCTGTGCGCACCCGTTGCGGGTCGCACACGCACACGGTCGTGCCCGACCCGGAGAACAGCGCACGTGTGTTCGTCTACATGAACGCGTACAGCCGCGGGGCATCCCGCAACTGCACTGGACGCAACCCGTTGCAGATCATCGAGGTCCCCCTGGACGCCCCCGAGAACGCTGCCGTCGCGGGCGAGCTCGACCTCTTCGACGACGAGACCGCCTTCGGGCCCGAAGACCGGGTCGCGGGCGGTGCCGAGACCAGGTCGACCACCGGATGCCACGACATCACCGCCTACCCGGCGAAGGCGCTCGCCGTGGCCGCCTGCCGCGGCGACGGTCTGCTGCTCTCGATCGCCGACCCCCTCGCCCCCGTGGTCCTGCAGCGAGTGCGGGATCCGGCGGTCGCGTTCTGGCACTCGGGCATCTTCGACAACGACGCGACTCGCATCGTGTTCCAGGACGAACTCGGCGACGGGTTCATCAACACCTGCTCGCCCGCATTCGGCGCCGACCGCGGGGCGGATGCGGTGTGGCTCATCGAGGCGGGCGGCCTCGTCAAGGCGGGCACGTACAAGCTGCCGCGCGTCCAATCCGATCTCGAGAAGTGCGTCGCCCACTCGGGCGGGCTCGTGCCCGTGCCCGGCCGCTTCGTCGTCGCGCAGGCGTGGCTCGAGGGCGGCGTGTCGGTCGTCGACTTCTCCGACCCGGCCGCGCCGGTCGAACTCACCTGGTTCGACCGACCCGATTACGGGTACTCGATGGATTTCACCGCAGGCATCTGGTCGGTGTATCCCTATCGCGGGTACCTGTACGCGAGCGACATGTACGAGGGACTCGAGGTGCTGCGCCTCACCGATCCGATCTTCGCCGACGCCGCACGGTACGACGACGCCGGGCTCAATCCGCAGACCCAGCCCGAGTACGCCTGGGTATGGCGCGAGGCGCCGGTCGTGCCGGCCGCGGAGGTCGAGCGCGCCCCGCTCGAGACGCTCTCGGTGGAGCCGGCGACGATCGAGCCCGCGGCCGACGCCGCGGCGACCGTCTCGCTCCCGGCCGGTTCGCTCACGCCCGGCGAGACGACCGACATCTGGTGGATGCCGACCCAGACGGTGCTCGCCACCGTCGCGGCGGCGGCCGACGGGTCGCTCCCCGCGACGAGCGTCACGCTTCCCGGCCCGCTCGAGCCCGGGCGGTACGATCTCGTCGCGCGCGGCGACGCGTCGGCACCGCGCCTCGCGCTCGCGAGCGTCACGGTGGCGGCGCCGTCGTCGACGTCCGCGGCCGCCGAGAGCGAGGGAGACACCGGCCGGCCGTGGTGGGTGATCGCCATCCTCCTCGTGCTGGCAACGACGGCGGCCGCGGCCGTGGTCGCGCGACGTCGCGTCGTGCTCGCACGGCGGCGTCGCCGGGCGGGGTCATGAGCGAGCGGATGCCGCGCGGTGCCGCGATCGTGTGGGTCGCACTCATCTCGTTGCTCGCGGCGCCCGCCCTCTCGTCGTGCACGGCGAGCGGAAGCGGTCAGGCGACGACGGCGTTCGTGACCCCTGCACCGCCGTTCGTGACTCCCGCACCGCCGGGCAGCAGCGAGGCTGGGGCCCGAGATGCCGTGGCATCCGACGACCCGGCATCTCACAGCGCAGCGGAGAGCGGCGCAACGGCCGCCGATCTCGCGTTCATGAGCGCGATGGTCGCGCATCACGAGCAGGCGGTAGAGCTCGCCGAGCTCGCGCCGGGGCGGGTGGAGGATCCCGAGCTGGCCGAGTTCGCCGGGCGCATCCTCGTGGTGCAGGCAGCCGAGGCCGATACGGTGAGCGCCTGGCTCGACACGCGACGGTCACGGGGCCGCGCGAACGCCGAGCACGAACACGAGGCGATGTCCGGGGAGATCAGTCGTTCGACGTTCGACCGTGCAACGACCCTCGACGGTGCGGCATTCGACGACCTGTTCATCGCCGCGATGGTGCCGCACCACCGGGGCGCGGTCGAGATGGCCGAGGCACGGCTCGGCGAGCGCGGCGAGCCCGCCGTCACACGGTGGGCTCGTGAGATTGCGACATCACAGGCGCTCGAGATCGATCGGCTCCTCGAGATCGAGGCGCGGCTCGCCGGGCGTGGAGTGTGACTGAACGGTCCCAGCGTTACTCGACCCGAGGGTGTTCGCTCCGCAGATCCGGTACGCAAGTACCGGACACCCTGGGAGCACATGTCGCTCCGGACTGCGAACGCGCAGGCCGCCACGGAAGGGGCTCTTGGCGGTTCGTGGTGAACCGACCTGCTGGAGGGTGTTCACGCTGCGACTTTCGCGGCGCTGGTGAGCAGGATACGGGATCGGTAGTTTGCGCTCGTTGCGGAAGCCGCGGCCGGTACTGCCCGGGAGCTGAACTGACCGCCGTCAGCGGCCGAGGAACTTCTGCAGCGCCGCGAGCTCCTCCTCGCTCGGTGCCGCCTGACCCTGCTTGGCGCCTGCGCCGGCTCCACCGCCGAGCCCGAAGCCCGAACCGGCGGGCGCCCCGGCGCTGGCCGGCGTCACGCCCGACGCGATCGCGGCGTTCTCGACCGCACGCTTCGCGGGGTTGCCCGAGCGCGAGCCCGACGACTTCTTCTTGCCCTTGGCGGCCTGTCGCTTGCCCCCGCCGTAGCCGCCGGCACCCGGGATCGGCCCCATCCCGGGGATCTGCGGCATCCCACCGCGTGCGACGGTCTTCATCATCTTGGCGGCCTGCTCGAAGCGCTGCACGAGCTGGTTCACGTCGGTGACGGTCATGCCCGAGCCTCTCGCGATGCGCAGGCGCCGGGAGCCGTTCAGGAGCTTCGTGTTCTTGCGCTCGGCCGGCGTCATCGACTGGATGATCGCCTCGGTTCGCACGATCTCGCGCTCGTCGAAGTTCTCGAGCTGCTGCTTCATGCCGCCGGCACCTGGCAGCATGCCGAGCATCTTCTTGATCGAGCCGGCGCCGCGGAGCTGCTGCATCTGAGCGAGGAAGTCGTCGAGGGTGAACTGCTCGGTCGCGAGCTTCTCGGCGACCTTCAGCGCCTCCTCCTCGTCGAAGGCTTCCTGGGCCTGTTCGATGAGGGTGAGGATGTCACCGAGGTCGAGGATGCGGCTCGCCATGCGGTCGGGGTGGAACGGCTCGAAGTCGTCGAGGCCCTCACCGGTCGACGCGAAGATGATGGGTCGCCCGGTGACGGATGCCACGGAGAGCGCCGCGCCACCGCGGGCGTCGCCGTCGAGCTTCGACAGCACGACACCGGTGAAGTCCACACCCTCCTGGAATGCCTTCGCCGTGGTGACCGCGTCCTGGCCGATCATCGCGTCGATGACGAACAGCACCTCGTCGGGGTTCGTGGCCTTGCGGATGTTCGCAGCCTGCTTCATCATCTCGGCGTCGACGCCGAGGCGGCCCGCCGTGTCGATGATGACGACGTCGTGCAGGCTGCGCTCGGCGTGCTTCATCGCGTCCTTCGCGACCCGCACGGGATCGCCGACGCCGTTGCCCGGTTCGGGGGCGAACACCGGCACGCCGGCCTGGGAGCCGACGACCTGGAGCTGGTTCACGGCGTTGGGGCGCTGCAGGTCGGCCGCGACGAGGATCGGCGTGTGGCCGTCTTTCACGAGCCACTTCGCCAGCTTGCCCGCGAGCGTCGTCTTGCCGGCGCCCTGGAGACCCGCGAGCATGATCACGGTCGGCGGGTTCTTCGCGAACTGCAGCCGGCGTTGCTCGCCGCCGAGGATCGCGATGAGTTCCTCATTCACGATCTGCACGACCTGTTGGGCCGGGTTCAGCGCCTTGTTGACCTCGTCGCCCAGGGCGCGTTCGCGCACGTGCGCGGTGAACTGCTTGACCACATCGAGCGAGACGTCGGCGTCGAGCAGCGCACGACGGATCTCGCGCACGGTGCCATCGACGTCGGCCGCCGACAGCTTGCCCTTGGTGCGGAGGTTCTTGAAGGTCTCGGCGAGGCGGTCAGACAGGTTTCCGAAGGTAGCCATGGTGCCTTCGATTCTAAGTGACCGTGGATGCCTCCCCGCTCCGCGGGCTGGACGCTTCGGAGCGGAGCAGGAACTCGGCGGCTCGGCTGATCACCGCCCGTGCCGTGGCACGGTCGTCGCCGACCATCATGAAGTGACGACCGATGGCGAGGGCGAAGAGCAGGGTGCTCCGTACCTCGACCTCGCCGGGCTCGTCGATGAACATGCCGAACAGGGAGCGCAGGTAGTCCATGCGCTGCCCATCCACACGGCGGAGCCGGTCGGCAACGGCTCGATCGTGGCGGGCCCATTCGCGGACGGCGAGGTCGATGCGTTGGAGACGCTCGGACGACGAGAGTCGACCCGCGAGGCGGAGACGGTCGGCCGCATCACCGCCGAGGGCGTCGGCCTCTTCGATCACCTCATCGACGCAGCGACGCTCCCATTCGTCGAGGATCGCCTCGAGCAGCGCCGGCCGACCGCGAAAATGTCCGTAGAACCCGCCTTTCGTGACCCCGAGCACGGTCGCGATCGTCTCGACGCGCACAGCGTCGGTGCCGCCGTCGGCGAGCGCGTCGAGCCCGGCGTCGATCCAGCGCTGCCGTGGGGTTACGACGACAGCGGGCATGGCTTCCTCCTCGGCGGTCTTGCCGCGAACGATTGCGGCACTGGAATTGCAAGTGTACGGTACGGTACAGATCAAGCATACGGTGCCGTACATGATGAGGAGCGGACGATCGATGAACACTGTGAACAGCCCGCGAATGCTGCGCGTGGCGGGCGTCCTGCTGGTGTTACTCGGTTTCGGCCACCTCGTCGTCATGGGCGTCGTCGCCGGATCGCGCATGGCCGTTTGGGCGACGACGGGCTTCTGGGCCGCGGTACCGCTCATGCAGGGTCCGAATGCGGGTGACGCGTCGTTCCGGAACGCACTTGCGTTCTGGGGCGGTGTCGGCAGCTTCGCGGTGCCGCTCATCGTACTCGGCGCGCTTCTCTGGTGGGGTGCGGGTCGGGGGTTCGTGCCGCCGGCCTGGTCCGGCTGGGTGCTCGCCGCTTGGTTCGCCGTGGCCGCCGTACTCCTCGTCCCGTCCCCGATGGTCGTCGGCGTTGCTTCCGGTGTGCTCATCGTGCTCGCCGCTCGACGGCGGACGCCGTCCGACCGCGAGGCCCCGTCGGCAGCAGACGTGCTCGAACAGCGGTGAGCTCAGCCTTCGAACCGCACGTCGACGACCTCGCGCGCGATGTCGATCGAGGCGACCAGGCGCGGGTCGAGGTCATCCGGCGCGAGTCCGTACTCGAACTCGGCGAAGGCCTCGCCGTCGCCGTCGGCATCGGGTCTGAGGTCGACGCGAACGAGACTCAGCGAGCGGAGCGCGTCGATGTCGTGGTCACCCGAGTCACGATCGATCGCGGCATCCGCAGCTTCGGCATTCTCGCCCTCGAGCACGGTGCGCAGGAACCGCGTCACCGGGCTCGTGCCCGAGTCGAGCTGCCCCACGAAGGCCGACCGGAGTTCGTCGTCGATGAGCTCGAGTTCGCCGACCATGACGGCCGCCGCGTCGAGCGAGGCCGACGAGACTCCGTCTGAATCGGCGTCGAGCACGACCTCCACACGCTGGTCGCCGTACTCCACCATCTCCGACCAGTAGTCGCCGACGATTCCGAAGTAATCGTGCTCGGTCGCCATGATGCCTCCCCTGTCGCTACCCGACGAGCTTCTGCGCGAACACGTGCGGCGTGAAACCCGTGAGGTCGCCGATCCCCTCGCCCTGGCCGATCAGCTTGATCGGCAGCCCGGTCTTCTCCTGCACGGCGAGCACGAAGCCGCCCTTCGCGGTGCCGTCGAGCTTCGTGAGCACGAGCCCGGTGACGCCGCCGTGCTCGAGGAACGCCTCGGCCTGCGCGAGCCCGTTCTGCCCGGTGGTCGCGTCGAGCACGAGCAGCACCTCGCTGATCGGCGCCTGCTTCTCGACGACCCGCTTGATCTTGCCGAGCTCGTCCATGAGCCCGCCCTTGGTGTGCAGGCGGCCGGCGGTGTCGATGATGACGATCTCGGTGCCATCCTGCTTCGCCTTCTCCACCGTCTGGAAGGCGACGGATGCCGGGTCCTGGCCCTCGCGCTCAGGACGCACGATCCCGACCCCGGCCCGGTGCGCCCATGTCGCGAGCTGGTCGACCGCCGCGGCGCGGAACGTGTCGGCCGCACCCACGACGACGCTCCGCTCGTAGCTGCGCAGGAACCTCGCGAACTTGCCGATCGTCGTCGTCTTGCCGACGCCGTTCACGCCCACGACGAGCACGACGGCAGGACGCTCGGTGAGCTTCAGCGTGGGGTCGTACTTCGCGAGCCGCTCCTCGATGAGCTCGCGGAGCATCCGCTGCACGTCGCGGGGGTCGGTGGTCTTGTACCGGTCGACCTGCGCCCGGATCGCGTCGACGACCTCTTCGGTGATCGCCGGGCCGAAGTCCGCCCGGATGAGCGCCGATTCGAGGTCGTCCCACGTGCCGTCGTCGATCGTCTTCGCGCCGAAGACCCCGCGAAGGGCCGCGCCGAGCGACCAGGATGCGCGTTCTGCCATGCATCCAGCCTATGGCGAGGCCGGGCGAGCGGATGCCGCGGGGCGCCCCGGGTACACGAGGACGCCGCGACCGGCAAGGGGTTGCTGCTCCGTCACGGGCACGGAACCCTCGGGAACGACGGAAGGACTGCGGATGACGATCGTGGGATTCCACGCCTCGCACGAACAACTCCCCCCGAGCCGTCTCCTCGCTGCGGTGAAGCGTGCGGAGCAGGCCGGATTCGACGGCGCGATGTGCAGCGACCACCTCGAGCCGTGGAGCGTGCGGCAGGGACACTCCGGGTACGCATGGAGCTGGCTCGCCGCCGCGCTCGAAGCCACGCGGTTCTCGCTCGGCGTGGTCACGGCTCCCGGCCAGCGCTACCATCCGGCGGTCGCCGCGCAGAAGCTCGCCACCCTCGCCGAGATGTATCCGGAGCGGTTCTGGGCGGCGCTCGGCAGTGGCGAGGCCATCAACGAACACGTCACGGGAGATCCGTGGCCCGACAAGGACGAGCGAGACGCCCGGTTCGCCGAGACCGTCGACGTCATCCGCCGGCTGCTCGCCGGTGAGGAGGTCTCGGCCGACGGGCTGGTCCGGGTCGACCGGGCCCGCGTGTGGAGCCTCCCCGCGGTGCCGCCCCCGCTGTTCGCCGCTGCGGTGAGCACTGAGACGGCTCGCGAGGTCGCACCCTGGGCCGACGGGGTCATCACGATCGACCAGCCGACGGGCGCGCTCCGCCAGTTCATGGACGCCTATCGCGATGCCGGCGGACGCGGGCCGATGGCCGTGCAGGTGCACCTGAGCTGGGCGCCGACCGACGAGGAGGCGGTGGCGATCGCCCATGACCAGTGGCGCCAGAGCCTCGTCCCGGCGAACCTCGCGTGGGAGCTCGACCGGCCGCAGGACTTCGACGAGCGCACCGCTGACGTCACGCCCGGGCAGGTGGCCGAGACCCTGTTGTGCTCATCCGACCCCGCCCGGCATCTCGCCCACCTCGCCGACATCGTCGCGCTCGGCGTCGACCGCGTCTACCTGCACCACGTCGGCACCGAGCAGGACGGGTTCATCGACACGTTCGGCGAACGGGTCCTGCCCGCGCTCAAGGAGGCAGGAAGATGAGGATCACCGATCGCAGCGACCTCTGGTGGAAGACCGCCGTCGTCTACTGCCTCGACGTCGAAACGTACATGGACTGGAACGACGACGGCTACGGCGACTTCGAGGGGCTCGCCCATCGACTCGACCACCTCGCCGAACTGGGCGTGACGTGCATCTGGCTGATGCCGTTCCAGCCGACGCCCGACCGCGACGACGGCTACGACATCACCGACTTCCTCGGGGTCGACCCCAGGCTCGGGTCCCTCGGCGACGTTGCCGAGTTCACCCGCACCGCACGCGATCGCGGCATGCGGGTGATCATGGACTTCGTCATGAACCACACGTCCGACCGGCATCCGTGGTTCAAGTCGGCGCGTCGGAGCCGCACGGCGCCGTTCCGGGACTTCTACGTGTGGGTCGACGAACCGCCGAAGCAGCAGCCGCAGACGGTGTTCCCCGGCGAGGAGGACAGCGTGTGGGAGCTCGACGAGCGCACCGGCCAGTACTTCCTGCACACGTTCTACCGGCACCAGCCCGACCTCAATATCGCGAACCCCGCGGTACGGGACGAGATCGCGAAGACGATCGGGTACTGGCTGGAGCTCGGCATCTCGGGGTTCCGCGTCGACGCGGTGCCGTTCCTCATCGAACCGCCCGCGGGCGTCGACATCGGGGATCCGCACGAGTTCCTCCGCGACATCCGGCGATTCCTGCAACGTCGATCGAGCGAGGCCGTGCTCCTCGGCGAGGTGAACCTTCCGTTCGACCAGCAGCTCGAGTTCTTCGGTCGCCGCGGTGAACCCGCCGAGCTCACGATGCAGTTCGACTTCCTGGGGATGCAGGCGTTCTACCTCTCGCTGGCGCGCGAGGACGCGCGCCCGCTCGCAGCGTCGCTGGCGAAACGGCCCCAGCTCGAGCCCGAGGCGCAGTGGGCCAACTTCGTCCGCAACCACGACGAGCTCACGCTCGACAAGCTGACCGACGCCGAGCGCGAGGAGGTCTTCGAGGCCTTCGCTCCCGAGGAGTGGATGCGCGTCTACGGTCGCGGCATCGTGCGGCGACTTCCGCCGATGCTCGATGGCGATCCACGTCGCATCCGCATGGTGTACAGCCTGTTGTTCTCGCTGCCCGGGACCCCCGTGCTCTTCTACGGCGAGGAGATCGGCATGGGCGAGAACGGGGCCGAACGCAAGCGGCTCGCCGTGCGCACGCCGATGCAGTGGACCGACGAGGTGAACGGCGGGTTCTCGCGCGCCACGCCGCGCAGGCTCGTTTCGCAGCCCCCGACGGACGGCTGCGCGCCCGAACATGTGAACGTCGAGGCGCAGATGCATGACCCCGACTCGCTTCTCAGTGCCATCCGGAGCTTCGCGGTGCGCTACCGCAGCTCACCCGAGATCGGCTGGGGACGCCTCGAGGTCCTGCCGAGCGGGCAGAACGCCGTGCTGGCGCACCGCATCACCGCCGACGTCGGCCGGTTCGTCGCCGTGCACAACTTCGCGGCGGTACCGACCGTCGTGACCCTCCAGCTCGGCGAGGTCGCGCCGGACTCGAAGCTGTCCGACCTGTTCACCGTGGACGCGTTCGACCTCGACGAGCGCGGCCGGATCGACGTGCACCTCGACGCGTACGGGTACCGGTGGTTCCGCATCGTCGAGCCCGACGACCGCCGGCTCACCTGAGCTGAGCGGTGGTGGGCACGCCCCGGAGTCGGCGTAGCCTCATCAGTAGTGGGCATCACGTTGTGGATCCGCGGAGACGAACTTGACACATGGCACACCTCACGACGGTGGCGACGATGGCTGAATTGCTGATCGCGACCAACCCCGACCCCGACTCACGGCTGCCGTACCTGCTGCGGATACCGCTCGGCGCCGGGTTGGTGTTTCGCACCGCGGGCACATGGCCGCGAACCAAGGCGCTGTACTGCTACCCGGTCGGCTTGGACGAATGGCCCGATGACCCGGACGTCGTCGAACGGGTGCCCGTCCGTTCCTGCGCGCGCCGCGGGGCGGCCATCGACCTGATCCTTGACAGGAGCCGGGAGAACCGCTCCCAACTCGTGTTCACCGCTGCGCGCGGCCGGGAAGCGGTGTTCTGGCAGTCCCCACGCACCCGCAAGCAAGCCCGCCCGAACGTGGCCCTGCCGACCGCCAGGGCCGCCGGCATCACCGAGTTGCAGATCGTCGTCGATACCCGGGAGCGGTACGCCTACGGATTCTCCGGTCAGCAGGTGCGCACCACCAAGAGGACTCTGCCCTGCGGCGACTACGGCGTGGAGGCGGATGACCGGCTGGTCGCGGCCGTGGAGCGCAAGTCCCTGCCCGACCTGGTTTCCAGCCTCACCAACGGCACTCTACGGTTCGCCCTCGGCGAGCTCGCCGCGCTCCCGCGTGCCGCAGTCGTGGTGGAGGACCGCTACTCGCAGATCTTCAAGCTCGACCGGATCCGTCCCGCAATCGTGGCCGACGGCCTGGCCGAGCTGCAGGTTCGCTGGCCCACCGTGCCCATCGTCTTCTGTGAGACCCGCCAGCTCGCGGAGGAATGGACCTACCGCTACCTCGCCGCTGCCCACGCCTGGGCTGCGGCTGAGTTCGCCGCCACCTCCCGCATCGGCGTCACCGACGACCCCGACGTGTCCCGGTCGCCCCTCGCTGGACCCACCACCCGGGAGGTCCGCGCCTGGGCCATGGCTGCCGGGCTGGCCGTCTCCGACCGCGGCCGTCTGCGTCCAGAGGTCACCCAGGCCTGGCACGACGCACACCGCTCGTGAGGGGATGGCTTGCGGACCATCCCCATCATCGACCCTCCGGTAGTCGACCGGCCAAGACGATCGAGACGGGCACCATCGTGAAGCCCTCCGGCTTGCTGCGCGAGATCGCGTTCAACAGGATGCCGAGCACGAAGTAGGCGAAGATCACCCACATCGCGACCTCCGAGAACGGCTCGGGGAACACGTCGATCGCCCCAACCCGGTCCCAGGCGATGACCATGATCAGCGCGTAGACGAGGATCGACAGCACGCTGCCGATGCGCAAACCCACGGGAAGCACGCGGTGCTTCCCGCCCCATGCGAATCGGCCGAGGGGGGCGCCGAAGGCGCGCGCCAACTGGAAGATCGCCAGCACCGCCAGGATCACGGTGAGCGCGAGCGCGAAAGGCACGGGTTCCACCATAGCGGCCGATGTTCACCGCGAAGGAACCGCCGGCGGTTCGCGGCACGTCCATCACGCGGCGATCACGTTCCTCCCCTGGATCTCAGCTGGCCTTCGCCTCGCGCTCCTCCCGCACGCGCTGCCCGACGACCGCCGACACGCCGTCTTGACGCATCGACACGCCGTAGAGCGCGTCGGCGATCTCCATCGTGCGCTTCTGGTGAGTGATCACGATGAGCTGACTGGACTCGCGCAGGTCCTCGAGGGTGGTGAGCAGGCGTCCCAGGTTCGCGTCGTCGAGCGCCGCCTCCACCTCGTCCATGATGTAGAACGGGCTCGGGCGCGCCTTGAAGATCGCGATGAGCAGGGCGACCGCCGCGAGCGAGCGCTCGCCGCCCGAGAGGAGCGACAGCCGCTCGATCTTCTTCCCCGCGGGCTTCACCGCCACCTCGATGCCGGTCGTCAGCATGTCGTCGGGGTTCGTGAGGGAGATCGAGCCGGTGCCACCCGGGAAGAGCACCGGGAAGACCTCGGCGAACGCCTCGCGGGTGTCCTCGAACGCGCCCCGGAAGATCGACTCCATCTTGCCGTCGATCTCCTCGATGATCGTGAGCAGGTCCTTGCGCGTGTCCGCGAGGTCGGCGAGCTGCTCGGTGAGGAACTTGTGCCGCTGCTCGAGCGCGGCGAACTCCTCGAGTGCGAGGGGGTTCACGCGGCCGAGCTGCGCCAGTTTCCGCTCGGCGCCCGCGAGGCGCCGCTGCTGCTCGTCGCGCGAGAACGGGCGCGGCTCGTCGTCCTCGTGGTCACCGGGCACCGCCACGTCGGGCCCGTACTCGGCGACGAGTACGGCCTCGTCGAGGCCGAGCTCCGACTCGGCCCGCTCCACGAGCGCGGCGACGTGCAGCTTCTTCTCGTAGATGCGCAGCTCGAGCCCGTGCACGTCCTCGGTGACGACGTGCAACCGCTCGCGCACCGCGGCCTCCTCACGACGTACCCGCTGAAGCTCCTCGTTTCGGCTGGAGCGTTCGGCCTCGGCGCGGCCGAGCGCGACGCGGGCCTCCGCGACCGAGGCGTCGACGGAGGCGAGGGCGGCGGGGAGCGACTCGGCGACGCGCGAGGCCGCCTCGAGCTGGGCGCGACGGATGACGGCGCGGCGAGCGGCATCCGCTGCCGCCTGCTGCTCCATCTCGAACTGGCGCCCCATCGCCCGCACGCGCGCCTCCTCGGCACGCACCCGCTCCTTCGCGGTCTCGAGCTTCAGCCGTGCCTCGACCTCGCGCTCGCGGGCCAGCTCGAGCGCCACGAGCGCACCGTCGCGCGCCGACACGTCGAGCACGGGGCGCGCGGTGGCCTTCACGGCCTCGAGGTCGGCGCGCGCTTCGTCGGCGGCGCGTTCGGCGTCGGCGACGCGCTCCCGCGCGCCGGCTGCGGCCTGCTCGAGGCGCGCGGCCTCAGCTTCCATCGCCTCCGCCTGCACGCGCGCACGGTTGAGCTGCTCGGTGCGCTGGGCCAGTTGTGCGTCGAACTCGCGCAGGGCCGCGAGCGCGTGCTTCGCCTGCTGCTTCGACCGATCGAGGATGGTGCGCTGCTCGGCGAGGTCGTGCCGTGAGCGCTCGAGCTCCGTGCGCACCTCCTCGAGGCGCGCATTCGCGCGGTCGCGCTCGGCGATGAGCTCGATGCGGCTCTGCTCGCGGCCTGTCCCGCCGTGGATGACGTACCGGCCGACCACGGTGCCGTCCTTCGTGATCACGGTCGCGGGCGCGTCGACCCGGGTGAGCGTGTGCTCCGCGTCACGTGCCGAGGCGAGGTCGTCGGCGATGAGCACTTCCGCGAGGAGGCCGACGACGCCATCGGGGGCGGTGACGACGTCGCCGGCGGGAATCAGGCCGTCGACCGAGGGGGCGGAACGCCTCACCGTTCCCGGATCCGCCAACGCCAGGGCGACCCTGCCGAGCTCGCCGCGTTCGGCGTGCTCGAGGGCCCGGAACGCGGCGGCTCGGTCGTCGACGATGACCGCGTCGGCGAGCGATCCGAGAGCCGCAGCAATCGCCGGCTCGTAGCCCGGCTCGACCCGCAGCGACTCGGCGAGCAGGCCGCGCACGCCCGCGACGCCGGCCCCGACGAGCGCGGCCGAGCCGTCCTTCTGGTCGAGCGCGAGCGAGAGTGCGGCGGTGCGTGCGGCGAGCGCACCCTGTTCACGTTCGCGACCGTGCAGTTCCTCGCGGATGCGTTCGATCTCGGCCTCCGCTTCGAAGACGGCCGCCTGGGCGAGCTCGTACGCCTCGTCGAGATCGGTCTCGGCGTCATCGCCCGACCCGGCTTCGGTCTCGGCCTGGACGAGCAACGCCGCCGCGGCATCGCGGCGGGCACCGGCCGCTTCGAGGGCGTTCGCGTGGCGCAGCACCTCTCCGCGCACCATCGCAAGCTTCGAGGACGCCATATCGGCTCGACCCGCGACCTTCGAGAGCTCGAGGTCGTACGCGGTGACGCGGGCGCTCTGCGCTGCGATGCCCTCGTCGACCAGGTCGAGCTCGTCGCGTGCGACCCGCGTCGCCGTGACCGCCGATTCGAGGCCGGATGCCCCGTCGCCGACCGCTGCGGCGAATGCGTCGAGTCCTGCCTTCGCCTCGTCGATCATCGTCCGAGTCACGCTGGGCGCGGCATCCGTCGGTTGCACCTCGGCGCCGAGCAGTGCGATGCGCTGGCGGGCGAGCGCATCGAGTGCGCGCAGCCGCTCCTGCGCGGACTCGAGCGCGTGGCTCGTCGATCGCGCGGTGTCGACGTCGTCGCCCACGTAGGCGGCCTCGAGTCGCTCGACGCGCGCCTGATGCTGTTCGAGCTCGTCCTGGAGCACCTGCCGCTCGCTGTGTCGCTCGTTCTCGCTGCGGCCGTGCGCCTCGAGGGCGAGGCGGAGGCCGACGACCTCGTCGGCGACCAGGCGCGCGCGGGCGTCGCGCACCACGGCGGCGATCGTCGCCGCCTCACGGGCGACCTCGGCCTGGCGTCCGAGCGGCTTCAGCTGGCGCCGGATCTCACCCGCCAGGTCGGAGAGCCGCGTGAGGTTCGCCTGCATCGCGTCGAGCTTGCGCAGGGTCTTCTCCTTGCGCCGGCGGTGCTTCAGGATGCCCGCCGCCTCCTCGATGAACCCGCGACGGTCCTCGGCGCTCGCATGCAGCACCGCGTCGAGCTGACCCTGACCGACGATGACGTGCATCTCGCGGCCGAGCCCTGAGTCGCTGAGCAGCTCCTGCACGTCGAGCAGCCGGCAGGTCTCTCCGTTGATCGCGTATTCGCTCGCCCCGCTTCGGAAGAGGGTGCGCGAGATCGTCACCTCGCTGTACTCGATCGGCAGGGCGCCGTCGGCGTTGTCGATCGTGAGGCTCACCTCGGCGCGACCGAGCGGGCCGCGCGTCGCGGTGCCCGCGAAGATGACGTCCTCCATCTTCCCGCCGCGAAGCGTCTTCGCGCCCTGCTCCCCCATGACCCACGCGAGTGCGTCGACGACGTTCGACTTGCCTGAGCCGTTCGGTCCGACGATGCAGGTGACGCCGGGCTCGAATGCGAACGTCGTCGGCTGGGCGAAGGACTTGAAGCCCTTCAGCGTCAGGCTCTTGAGGTACACGTCCCACCCTTCCGACTCGCGAGCGCGCTGCCGACGAGCGTAGCCGAGGAACGGCGCCGCGCCGTTCGCCCCCGCCGCGCTGCGCCCGATCGGTCCTTGCCGGCGAAGCGGATGCCGCGCTATTCTGGGCGGCTGCCCGACGGCGGCGGGAGGATGCGCGAGCATGTCCATCGAGATCCGGCGGGTGCCGGTGCCCGAGGCGCTCGGCACACCGGAGGCGGCCGAGTTCGAGGCCTATGCGGCGATCGGCTTCGAGCTCGAACGGGCGAACTGGGGCCACGACCATTTCGCGGAGACCGCGGCGGAGCTGCTCGGCCTGCAGCACAACGACGCGCACCGCGGGAGGGCCCTCGTCGCCGCATGGGAGGACGCCGTGATGGTCGGCAGGGCGGCCCTGGGCTGGGAGCGCGACGCCGGGGCGACCACGGTCGAGCTGGCCCTCGGCGTGCTGCCGTCGCATCGGCGACGCGGCGTCGGTTCGAAGCTCCTCGCCGCGGCCGAGAGCTTCACCCGCGACCTCGGCCGCTCCACCGTCGTCGCGTACTCCGATCATCCCGACGGCGGAAGCCTCCCCGCTGACGCACCCATGCTGCGCGCGCCCGACGGCGACGCGGTACTGCCGGCTTCGGCTCCCGCGGCCGGCTTCGCCGCATCGCACGGGTATGCGCTTGCGCAGCTCGAACGGGTGAGCAGCCTCACGGTGTCCGGCCGCACCGACGAGTTCCGCCGTGCGCTCGAGGCCCGCACCGCCCGGGCGGCCGCCCGCGGCTACCGGCTCGTTGCCTGGACCGACCGCACGCCCGACGGCCTCGTCGACGCCTACGCCGCCGCCCGGGAGCGCATGGCGCTCGACGTCCCGGCCGGCGGCGTCACGATCGACGAGGAGCGCTGGGACGCCGAGCGCGTACGCGAGCACGAGGACGAGCAACTCGACGGCGGCACGAGCGTGCTCGTCGCGGCAGCCGTGACCGGCGACGGCGAGATCGCCGGGTACACCGAACTCGAGCTGCCGCTCGGGCGCTCGATCGTCTATCAATACGACACCCTCGTCGTCGGGCCGCACCGGGGCAATGGCCTCGGCATGCTCGTGAAGCTCGCGAACCTGGTGCGGCTCGCCGAGGCCGCGCCCGAACGCACCGACGTCTACACGTGGAATGCCGATGAGAACGAGCACATGCTCGCGATCAACATCGCGCTCGGCTTCCGCAGGTGCGGCCTCGAGGCCGCCTGGCAGCGGGTGGCGGAGGTCTGACCTGCCTGCCTCTGCCGTGACCGGCAGACGTGGCTGCTCCGCCGATCTTCTATACCGCGGCGCGCCGTCGAGGCATCCGGAGCCGCTGGCAGCGCGGGCACCGGTGCGACGACCGGTTCATGAACGCCTCGCGCACCATCGGCGTGCCGCACCGCGCGCAGGGCAGGCCCGCGCGGCCGTATGCGTTCAGCGAGTGCGCGAAGTACCCCGACGCGCCGTTGACGTTCACGTACTGGGCGTCGAAGCTCGTGCCGCCCTCGGCCAGGGCGCGCCCGAGCACCTCGCGCACGGCGGCGAGGAGCTCCTTCGCACGCCGGGGCGGGATCGAGGAGGCGGGCCGTTCGCCGTGCAGGCGCACCGCCCAGAGCGACTCGTCGGCGTAGATGTTGCCGACGCCGCTCACGAGCGTCTGGTCGAGAAGCACCCGCTTCACGCCCGACGGTCGCCGCGCGAACACAGCCAGGAACGCGTCGTCGTCGAAGGCCGGGTCGAGCGGGTCGCGGGCGATGTGCGCTACCTGGGCCGGGATGCCGCGCGCCCACGTGCCGGTGACGGCACCGGAGAACCCGGCGATCGCCCCATCGGGTGACGGGACGAGGCGATCCACGGCGAGGGAGCCGAAGGTGCGCTGGTCGACGAAGTCGACGCGGAGCTCTCCGTGCTCGGGATGCTCCACGTGGATGCGGATGCGTGCGTGACGGTCATCGCCCGGATGGTCGGGGGTGCGCAGCAGGAGCTGCCCGCTCATGCCGAGGTGGCCGACGATCGCCCGTTCGGCGCCGAGGGGAAGCCAGAGGAACTTGCCGCGTCGCACCGCGGCCTCGATGCGCGCTCCGGTGACGACCTCTTCGAAGTCGCCGGATGCCGCGTCGTGACGGGTGAGGGCGCGGGCGTCGAGCACATCGACCGCGGTGACGTGCGCTCCCGTGACGGCGGGTGCGAGCCCGGCACGCACGACCTCGACCTCGGGGAGCTCGGGCACGTCAGGCGCCGTTCAGCTCGGTCCACGCCTCCAGCGCCGCGGCCATCTCGGCCTGCTTCTTGCTCGATCCCTCGCCCGACGCCTGAACGAGCCGGCCGACCGAGACGGTGGCGATGAAGTGCTTGTTGTGGTCGGGCCCTGACTCGGTGACGGTGTAGACGGGCGCCGGGGCGCCGCGCCGCGCCGCGATCTCCTGGAGGCTCGTCTTCGGGTCCATCGCGGCGCCGAACCGCTCGGGGTCGTCGAGCAGCGGAGTGATCAGTCGCAGCACGAACGCCGTGGCCGCGTCGCCCCCGGCATCGAGGTAGACGGCGCCGATGATCGCCTCGACGGTGTCGGCGAGGATCGAGGGCTTGTCGGCCCCACCGGTCATCGTCTCGCCACGTCCGAGCCGGATGTACTGCCCCAGCCCGATCGTGCGGCCCACCTCTGCGAGGGCGGCACTCGATACCAGGCTCGCGCGACGCTTGGCGAGCTCGCCCTCGTCGAGATCGGGGTGGTCGCGGAACAGCTTGACGGTGACGGCCTGCCCGAGGATGGAGTCGCCGAGGAACTCGAGGCGCTCGTTGGTCGGGATGCCGCCGTTCTCGTACGCGAACGACCGGTGCGTCAGCGCGAGGAGGAGCAGGGCGGGATCCACCTCGACGTGCAGCGTCTGCTGCAGATCGCCGAGCGTTCGTTCCCCGTGAGCGGCGAGCTCAGTCCCAGCGCGCTCCGTCCGCGTCACGACCGGTCGATTGCGAGGCTCGGGCCGACTAGACGTCGGCGACCTTGCGGCCCTTGTACTCGAGGAAGAGCGGGGTGCCCGCGGAGTCCTCGACGACCTTCGCACGGTGCGGGAGGCTGTAGGTGACCTTGCCGTTCTCGACGGTCTTGACGAGCGTGGGGACCTCGGCCTTCCACTGCGAACGGCGCGCGTGGGTGTTGGCGCGTGACTTCTTCCGCTTGGGAACAGCCATGACTCTCTCTCAATCTCTCTGCTGGGAGGCGCCGGATGCAGCATCCGGGCCTTGGTCTTCGGAAGCCTTGAACCCCGCGAGCGCAGACCACCGCGGGTCGCTGTGGTGCTCAGGGGCGACGAGTTCCGGATGATCGGCCAGTCGGAGCCCGGTCTCTGGGTCGAGACCCGGGCAATCCGGCCGGCACACCGGCTGGAACGGCAGTGACAGCACCACCGCATCTCGGATGAGCGATTCAAGATCCACGTGGTCGTCTTGAACCTCATACTCGAAAGCTTCTCCAGAATGATACGCGAAAAGCTCCTGGAACTCGACTTCGACGGGCAGGGCGATGTCGATGAGGCATCGCCCGCACTCGCCCTCGGCGACGGCGTCGACCTCAGCGGTGACGAGGATCCCCTCGTGCACGGACTCGAGCCGCACGTCGATGTCGATCGACGACGACTCCTTCACGGAGACGAGGCCCTCGCCCATCGGCTCGGTGACGGAGACCGCGAGACGATGCTCGCGCATCTCGCCCGGACGGTTCACGAGGTCGCGCACGTTCACACGGAACGGGGAATGCTGTGTGGCCACGATCGACGATTCTACGCTCCGGCGGCCGTGCGATCTCCGAACGCCTTCCGCACCCGGTCGAACAGGGAATGCGGCACGAGGAACGCCCGCACCCGCTCGGCGGCGGCGGCGTCTTCACGAAGCGCGGCACGCGCGACCGCGAGGTCGTCGACGAGTGTCACGACGGATCCCGCCGGCCCGTGCATGCCGTCGACGGGACCGTAGCGCTCCCGCTCGACGGCGTCACGCAGCCGGATCACGGCCGAACGCGTGCGCGCGTCGTCGAACGCGTCGCGCCCCGTGATGCGCGCGGCGAACTCCCGCGGGGTCTCCCCGCCCGTACCGCCCACCCCGAGGTCGCGGGCGGTCGCCGCGAACTCGTCCCACGCGGCATCCGCGGGCCGTTCACCGTGCCGGATCCGTCGCAGACGTGTGATCCTCTGGCTCAGCCGGAGGGCTGCGGGAAGGAGCAGCAGCGCGGTGACGATGGCCACGAGCACGCCTCCACGGAGCCACCACCCGCCCGCGGTCGCGAGCGGGTCGCCGCCCTGCCCGCCGAGTCCGAGGCTGGGATCGACGTCGGGCCGGCCGCTCGAACCCGGGAATGCAGGACCGGGACTCGGCACCGCCGGGGCCTGCTCCTCACCCGCGCCGGGACGCGAGTAACCGGGAACCGTGCCACGACCAGGCGTCGGTTCGAACGGCACCCAGCCGACACCCTCGAAGTAGAGCTCGGGCCAGGAGTGGAGATCATGCGAGTCGACCGCGACCTGCAGCACGCCGCCGATCCGGTCGTCCGTGGGCGATCCCTGCGTGTAGCCGATCGAGATGCGGGAAGGGATCCCGGCCTCGCGGGCGAGCACGGCCATCGCCGACGCGAAGTGCACGCAGTAGCCGGACCTCGTCTCGAGGAACCTCGCGATCACGTCGAATCCGCCGCCGTCGTAGCCCTCGGTGACCGGCGCCTCCGTCGAGTAGTCGAAGTCCGAACTCCGCAGATACGCCTGGATGGCGACCGCCGCGTCGTACCGCGATGCCATTCCGGCGGTGACCGACGCCGCCGTCTCGGCGATGATCCCCGGCAGTTCGTCGGGCAGTTCGAGGAACGGGGCGAACTCGTCGGACGGGGTCCGGTCTGCGCTCCTGAGCTGCTGCGGGGTCGGCTCGACGTCGAGCCGGGTCACCCGGTAGCGCTGCCCGCCCGTGTCCGTGTCGACGCTGCGGACGGTGAGCGAGCCGTCGTCCCAGAACCACGACCCCTGAAGTCCCTCGATCCGCGCGGTCGGGTACGGAACCGGCAGCCAGGTGGTGCGCACCTCGTCGACGATGACGTCGATCGGATGCTCCGAGGTCTCGACCCCGCTCGAGAGCCCGTCGGGGCGCGGCATCGCGTCGACGGTGTTGTCGCCGTCGACGGCTCGGTCGGTGGTCGCCCACACCTCACCCTCGAACCGTTCGAGGGTGAGGAGGGTGAAGTAGGGTCGGTCGCCGTCTCGAGCGAGGTAGCGGAACGCGGGAAGCGGCTCGGGGCGGCGGAGGTCGCGACCGAGGTCGATGAACGGGCTCACGCCTCGTGCGAACAGGGTGCCCTGCGATGGGGAGCCGAGAAGGAGGCTGGTCGAGACGCTCGGCGTGGATGCCGCCAGTACGGACGCCGCGAGAAGGCCGACTGCGGCGAGGCCGAGCGAGGCACCGAGCGTCGACACGATCGGCACCCGTTTCGGCGCGATCACGGTCGCCGCCTGGTCGCCCTCGTCGCCCGCGTCGAGCCTCGCGCGCCGGCGCACGCGCACGTCGACCCTGAGCAGCAGCAGGTACGCCGCGGCCGTGAGGACGAGCGTCGGCAGCTCCGCACCCTCCTCGATGATGAAGCCGGGGATGAGGATCGGCACGAGCGCGGGTGCAGCGGCGAGCGCCGGCATCCGCGCGGTCTGCACGAGGGTGTCGGCGACCACGGCCAGCAGGCCGACGCCGAGCGCGAGTGCGAACGTCAGCGGCGGCACGGCGATCGCGGGCACCGACTGCTGTTCGATCGTGCGCTGCGATGCGGCGAGGAGCTCGCTGAACGTGTCGAACGTGCCCGCGGTCGGCACGATGAGGGCGAAGCTCGACGCACCGCCGAACAGGAGGGTGAGCAGGAGCACGACCACGACGAGTTCGAGCACCGGCACGAGCGACGGCGGCGTGCGGATCGCGCGAAGGCCGAGGCCGGCGAACATCGTGCCCGCGGCCATGAACGCGCACAGCCACCACCATCCGCTGCCCGAGATCAGCGGACCGAGCGCCATGGTCGCGATCACGAGGAACAGGAACGATGCCGCCGTCAGCGCGAGTCGCTGCACGCGCGAGAGCGGAACGGGGTCAGGGCGCATCGCCGGCCCCCTCCGTCGTCTCGCGTGCGTCGTCGGCGCCGGATGCCGCACCACCCGGCTTCGAGGCGACGCGCGCGCGCGGCGTCGTCGCGATCGCCGACCACGCGTCGCCGATCTCGACGGGGCGTCGCACGCGCACGATCCGCCAGTCGGCCTCCTCGAGCAGGCCGACCACGAGCTGTGACACGCCATCGGTCGCGAATGCCACGGCGGGCTCGAACGTCGGCCGCAGCGCGACGAGGTTGCGCGCGTCCTGCTCGCCGGGATCGACGAGCACGGCGAAGCCGGGAGCGCGAGCCTCACGGGCGCGCGCGCCGGCCTCCGGCACATCGGACCCGACCGCGCGGCCCGCGGCCCGTTCGGGCCGCTCGAGCCGGGCGAGGTCTTCGAGGAATGCGTGGTCTCCTCCCGGCATCCGGTAGCCCCCGTCGATCGCCGCGCCGGGGGTCAGGCC
This sequence comes from Agromyces sp. NPDC058484, assembly GCF_042720415.1. Taxonomy (NCBI): domain Bacteria; kingdom Bacillati; phylum Actinomycetota; class Actinomycetes; order Micrococcales; family Microbacteriaceae; genus Agromyces; species Agromyces sp. NPDC058484. The sequence goes on from NZ_JBHXMP010000001.1 coordinate 466,838, forward strand.
GTGCTCGGGATCGCCGACCTGCGTGCACCGCACGCGGAACCCCCGGTCGAGCAGGTGCACGCCGATCGACGCGGCGATCTCCACACCGAGTTCGAACCCGAAGTGTGCGCTGTCATCGTGCTCGCGTCGAAGCGCGGACACGCGCGGCCGGCCCGCCAGGGTCGTGTCGAGGAGTATGCGCGCTTCGGGATCGCCCCGCTGCTCCTCTTCGCGCACCATGAGCTCGCCGCGACGCGCCGTCGCCGCCCAGTTCACCCGCCTCAGCGGGTCGCCGTAGCGGTACTCGCGGGCGATGAGCTCGTCGGAGTTCGGATGCGTGCGACGCTGCAGCCCGTGCACGACGCCGTCGATCGCGGCGGCGCTGCCGAGCGCCGCCTCGAGCGGAGTCACCCTCGGGGTCACCACGACCTCGTGCCCGGATCCGACCTCGCGGTCGATGTGAGCGAGGCCGAACGGGTCGGCGACGCCGATGCGGAGCGGCCCGACCGGGTAGACCCCGCGCCGCGGCATCCGGAGCCGGTACGCGAGGTGCACCGTGTCGTCGCCCGAGGGCAGGACGCCCTCGTACGGCCCGATGGCGGGCAGGATCGCCTCTGGCGGGCTGATGAAGCCGTCGGGCATCGTGTCTCGCCAGTGCGCGCCATCGAGCGTGCGCCGTCCTCGGTTCTTCACGACGAGCGACACGCGGGTCCAGCCGCCGGCCGCGACCACCGCGGGTGCGAACGAGCGCGTGACCGCGAGTCGCGGGGTGCGCACGACGACGAAGACGGCCGCCGCGAGGGGCATCGCGATGCCGACGAAGGCGAGCAGCAGGATGTCCCGGAGGTCGAACCACAGCGAGACCGCGAGGAGCAGCACGCCGACGATCATGAGCGACCGGCCGCGGCCGGTGAGTCGCGGCCAGGCCGAGACTCTCGCGGAACGCGGGCGGGACATGGGTCAGTTCCTTCGTGCGCTGCCGACCGGTACCGGAGTCTCTCCCACGATGCGGCGCACGATGGCGTCGATGAGCGGCCCGCTGTCGCGGTCGTGCGAGCCCACGGCGCGGCTGGTCGGCACCAGCCGGTGCGCGAGCACGGGCACGGCGAGGGCGTCGACGTCGTCGGGCAGCACGAAGTCCCGGCCGTGCATGGCCGCGTGGGCCTTCGCGGCGCGGATCAGCTGGAGCGTCGCGCGTGGACTCGCCCCGAGCCTGAGCTGCCGGTCGTCGCGGGTCGCCCGGGCGAGCTCGACGGCGTACTCCTTCACCGGCTGCGACGTGAACACGTGTTGCACGGCGGCGATCATGGCACGGAGCTCGGCGAGCGACACGACCGTGCCGAGCCGATCGAGAGGGCTCGACGTCTCGCGGGTCGAGAGCATCGCGAGCTCGTCGGGCGCCGACGGGTAGCCCATCGAGACGCGTGCCATGAAGCGATCGCGCTGGGCCTCGGGCAGTGGGTAGGTGCCCTCCATCTCGACCGGATTCTGCGTCGCGACCACGGTGAACGGCTGGTCGAGCACGTAGGTCTTGCCGTCGGCGGTGACCTGCCCCTCCTCCATGCACTCGAGGAGCGCGGACTGCGTCTTGGGGCTGGCCCGGTTGATCTCGTCGCCGATGACGATGTTCGCGAAGACCGGCCCGCGCTTGAACTCGAACCGGCGGCTCTGCTGGTCGAAGATCGAGACGCCCGTGACGTCGCTCGGGAGGAGATCGGGAGTGAACTGGATGCGGCTGACGGAGCTGCCGACCGACCGGGCGAGTGCCTTGGCGAGCATGGTCTTGCCGACGCCGGGAACGTCCTCGATGAGCAGGTGCCCCTCGGCGAGCAGCACGGTGAGCGCCGCGGTGACGGCGTCGCGCTTTCCGGCGATGACGGTCTCGACGTTCTGCACGATGTCGGCGGCGCGGGAGCCGACCTCGTCGATGCCCATCACGCCGCCCTGGGCCCCCGAGTCGCCGGTGCCCGCGGCCGTGACCACCGTCTCGCTCATGGCGTCATCGCCGCCTGGAGGTAATCGGCCACCACGAGCGGCACGTAGGGCGAGACGTCGCCGCCGAGGGCGGCGACCTGCCTGACGAGCGAGCTCGACACGTGCGCGTTCTCGGGATCGGTCAGGAGGAAAACGGTCTCGACGCCCGCGAGATGGCGGTTCACGATGGCCATCGGCGTCTCGTAGGTGATGTCGAGCTGCGAGCGGATGCCCTTCACGAGCACGGATGCCCCGACATCCGTGCAGTAGTCGACGAGGAGTCCCATGCTCCAGGACGCCACGACGATGCGACCCTGGATGCCCGCGTCGGCGATGGAGCGCTCGATGAGCGCGACGCGCTGTGCGATGGGGAGCAGGGCCGACTTGTCGGGGTTGTGCACCACGACGACGTGAACCTCGTCGTAGAGACCCGCGGCCCGGGAGATCACATCGAGGTGGCCGAGCGTGACGGGGTCGAACGAGCCTGGGACGACGGCGATCCGCTGCATACGAAACAGCGTAGTGCCCGGTCGGGGCCCCTGGACTGCTGCACGAGAGTCTCAGCCCTTGCTCAGGAATCCGCTGGTCTCGGCGTCGAGGCGGCGGCGCACCTCGGCGGCGAGCGCGGGGTGGCGCTCGAGGCCGGGATCGGCGACGAGCACCTCGGCCGCGACCTCGCGCGCGTCGGCGATGACGTCGCCGTCGCGCGCGACGCGGAGGAGCTTCAGCGACGACCGCCCGCCCGATTGCGTGGCGCCGAGCACGTCGCCCTCCTGCCGGAGCTCGAGGTCGACGCGGGCGAGTTCGAACCCGTCGAGGGTCGCCGCGACGGCCTCGACCCGCTGCAGTGCGACCGAGCCCGGCTCGGCCGCGGTCATGAGCAGGCAGAGCCCGGGCACGGACCCGCGACCGACCCGTCCGCGCAGCTGATGAAGCTGCGAGACGCCGAACCGGTCGGCGTCGACGACCACCATGACGCTCGCGTTCGGCACGTCGACGCCCACCTCGATGACCGTCGTCGCGACGAGCACGTCGAGCTCTCCCGCCGCGAACGCGCGCATCGCGGCATCCTTCTCGTCCGAGCCCATGCGCCCGTGCAGCGGTGCGACCCGCTTGCCGGCGAACCGCGGGTGCCCGGCGAGCTCGGCGAGCACGGAGGCGACGGATGCCGCGTGCGCGCCGTTCTCGACGCCGTCCTCGGCGTCGGCGGGCGGTTCGCCGTCGTCCTCCGCGACGCGGGGCTCGATCGCCGGGCACACGACGAAGCCCTGCCGGCCCTGCTCGATCTCCTCGGCGAGGCGCTCCCACACGCGCGGCCGCCACGCCGGGCGGATGGCGAGCGGCACGACCTGCGAGGTGATGCCGGCCCGGCCTGCGGGGAGCTCCCGGATCGTCGACACGTCGAGGTCGCCGAACACCGTCATCGCGACGGTGCGCGGGATGGGCGTGGCGGTGAGCACGAGCACGTGCGGCGGATGCTGCCCCTTCAGGCGCAGCGCCTCGCGCTGCTCGACGCCGAAGCGGTGCTGCTCGTCGACGACGACGAGCCCGAGGTCGGCGAACGACACGGCGTCGCCGATGAGCGCGTGGGTGCCGACGACGATGCGCGCCTGCCCCGCCGCGGCACGCAGGAGCGCCTTCCGGCGTTCGGCCGCGGACAGCTGCCCCGTGATGAGGGTGGGCATCACCGCCGTCGAGAGTTCGGGGCCGAGCATGCGGGCGATCGAGCGCAGGTGCTGCGCGGCGAGCACCTCGGTGGGCGCGAGCAGCGCGGACTGCCCGCCCGAGTCGGCCACCGCGAGCATCGCGCGGAGTGCGACGACGGTCTTGCCCGAACCGACCTCGCCCTGCACGAGGCGGTTCATCGGCACCGGGTGCTCGAGGTCGTCGGAGATCTCGGCGCCGACGGCCCGCTGATCGTCGGTGAGGTCGAAGGGCAGCGACGCCTCGAACCGTTCGAGGAGCCCGCCGTCGGACGGATGCCGCGCCGTCGTCGTGTGCGCCCGGAGCTCGGCGCGCCGCTCGAGCAGCGCGGTCTGCAGCACGAACGCCTCGATGAAGCGGAGCGTGCGACGGGCCGCCTTCCAGTCGGCCTCGACCTCGGGACGGTGCACCTGTTCGAGCGCGGCGCGCTGGGTGAGGAGCGAGCGGGCGGCGCGCGCCCGCTCGGGAACCGGGTCGTCGACGGGCCCCAGTCCGTCGAGGAGGAGCGCGATGGACTTCGCGAGCTGCCAGCTCGCGAGCGCGCCCGTCGCCGGGTAGATGGGGATCGGCGCCTCGGCCCACCGCTTCGCCGCGGCGTCGCCGGCCGAGAGCGGCACGTCGTCGTCGAAGAGCTCGTAGTCGGGGTGCGCGAGCTGGCGGTTGCCCCGGTAGTCGCCGACTTTGCCGGCGAAGATGCCGCGACGGCCGGGGCGCAGCTCGTTCTCGCGCCACTTCTGGTTGAAGAACGTCAGCGTCAGGATGCCGGTGCCGTCGGAGATCTTGGCCTCGAGGATCGACCCGCGACGCTGGCGCATCTCGCGCACACGCACCTCGAGCACCTCGGCGACGATCGTGACGTTCTCGTCGAGGGGCAGGCTCGCGAGGGCGGTGAGCTCGCCGCGGAGCGCATAGCGCCGCGGGTAGTGCGCCAGCAGCTCCCCGACGGTGCGGTGGCCGAACGCGCGCTCGATCGCCTGCGCGGTGCGGCCGCCGAGCGCCCCCGCCAGGCGCGTGTCGAGGCTGAACCGGCCGGCGCCCGGGGCATCCGCTGCCGTCATGGCTCGATCGTAGGCTCCTCCCCCGTCAATGCAGCGAGCTCCTCCTGCACGTAGGGATCGTCGGGCCGAGCGCGGGCGAGCTCCCGCTGCAGGTCGAGCGCCTCCTCGGTGCGGCCGAGCGTGCGCAGGCACCGGGCGACCGACCAGCGCGCGACGTGCTGCTGCTCGGCCGTGCCGTAGCGGTCGGCGGACTCGACGGCCCGTTCGAACTCGGCGAGGGCCCCCTGGGGCCGGCCGGCGTCGTGCATCGTCCAGCCGAGGTTGTTGTGCAGGGCGACGCCCCAGCGCAGCACCCGTGGATCGCGCGAGCCGGCGAGCACGTCGAGTCCCTCCGCCGCCCATTCCTCCTCGTGCCCGGCGTCGTTCAGCGCGAGCATGTGCAGGGCGTCGAGCACGAGGAACGGCGAGCCGGCGAGCGCCGCCTCCCGCACGCCGCGGGTGAGCTCGGGGATGGATTCCGCAAGGTGGTCGGGATCGGCGGCCAGGATCCGGCCGCGCTCGATCGCGACCCGCGCCCGCACCTCCGAGACGTCGCGCTCGGCGTCGCCCGACGGGGTCCCCTCGGTGCCGACCGCGTCGAGCACCTCGAACGCCTCGGCGAAGCGATGCTGGATTCCGAGCGCCCGCGCGAGCTGCGTCGCCATCACGGCGCGGACGTGCGCCGTGTGCTCGTCGTCGTCGGCCGCCTCGCGGAAGCGCTCCTCGCTCGCGGCCGGGTCGCCGAAGTCCCACAGGCGGTCGATCATCTGCTGTTCGTCGCCGCGATGGCGGGACGGTTCGGCGGGCGGCCGGTCGGTCGAGTCATCCACCCTTCAATCATGGCAGCGCGGACGCCGATGCCGCGCGGGCATGACAGTGCCTGCGCGCCTCGCTAGGCTGCCGAGAGCATGACCCGCATCATCGCCGGTTCCGCCGGCTCCCTCAGCCTCGCCGTGCCGCGCTCCGGAACGCGCCCGACGAGCGACCGTGTGCGCGAGGCGATCTTCTCCGCGCTCGAGTCCCGCGACGCCATCGACGGCGCGGCCGTGCTCGACCTCTACGCAGGATCGGGCGCGCTCGGACTCGAGGCCGCGAGCCGGGGCGCAGCGGAGGTGGTGCTCGTCGAGCGTGCCAAACCGGCCGCGGAGGTGTGCCGCAGGAACACCGACGCCGTCACCCGGGCCCTGCGGGGGAATCGGGTGCGCGTGCGCGTGGCGGTGCGATCGGTCGCCGCATACCTCGAGTCCGCCTCGGGCACGTTCGACCTGGTCTTCATCGACCCGCCGTACGAGCTCGGCGAACGGGCCCTCGCGCACGACCTCATGCTCCTCGCGCCACTCCTCTCCCCCGACGCGATCGTCGTCGTGGAGCGCAGCTCCCGGTCGCCCGAGCCCATCTGGCCCGCCGGCATCGCGCCCGAGCGGCGCCGCGACTACGGCGAGACCACGCTCTGGTGGGCGGGCGCTCAGCCGGCACGGCCGTCCCAGCCCGAGTAGGGATCCCAGCCGTCGGCACCCGCGGCCATGCCGTCGACGAGGATCTCGCCCGGCGCATCGACGACCCTGCCGATGACCTCGAACGGCTCGGGCACTCGGGCTCCTGCGGGGAAGGTCGCCAGCAGGCCGTGGTCCTCGGCGCCCGCGAGGGCCACGCGCACGTCGGGTCCGAGCGCGGCGGCGTCGAAGTCGATGCCGATGCGGCTCGCCTCGGCGATGCGCCGGGCGTCGCGGGCGAGCCCGTCGGAGACGTCGAGCATGGCCGTCGCGCCGGCGAGGGCCGCGACGACGCCGGACGCGACCGGCGGTTCTGGAGCGAGCTGGGCGCGCACGAGCTCCGGATGCCGCTTCCGCACGTCGTGCGCACGTGCCGCGTCGGGCTCGCCCGCGGCATCCGTGCCCTCGGCGAAGAGCAGCGCGAGGCCGCGAGCCGCGTCACCACGGGCGCCCGCATGCGCGACGAGGTCGCCGACCCGGGCGCCGGAGCGGAGCACCGGGGCTCGCCCCTCGAGGTCGCCGAACGCCGTCACCGCGATCGTGAGCACCGATGACGCCGAGAGGTCTCCCCCGACGACGCCCGCGCCCGGGGCGAGCGCCGCGAGCCCCTCGCGGAGCCCGTCGGCGAAGCCCTCGAGCACGGCGACCGGTGTCGCCGGCGGCGCCGCGATCGCCACGACGAGCGCGGTCGGCCGCGCGCCCATCGCCGCGACATCCGTGAGATTCGTGGCCGCCGCCTTCCAGCCGAGCTCGAACGGCGTCGACCACGCGAGTCGGAAGTCGGGCCCGTGCACGAGCAGGTCGGTCGTCACGACGATCCGGCCGTCGGCCGCGGCGACGACCGCCGCATCGTCGCCCGCCCCGAGGAGCGCTGCGTCGCCCGCCCGGAGCCGCGGGAGGATGCGGGCGAGCACTGCGCTCTCGCCGAGCTCGGCGATCGAGGTGCCGTCGCCCGGGTGCGCAGCTGGTTCCATGCCACTCACGGTAGCCTGATCGGGATGCCCCACCCAGTCGCCCGCCCCCCGCGCCGCGGTCGCCTCAGCGCCGTCCTCGCAATGCTCGCCGCGCTCCTCGGCGCCCTGGCGCTGGCCGGGTGCGCGCAGGCCGTGGCGTTCGATCGGGCGCCTGACGCGACCGATGCCGACTGCGCCGCCGTCGTGGTGCGCCTGCCCGACACGGTGGCGGGGCTCGCCGAGCGCGAGACGAACGCGCAGGGCACGGGAGCGTGGGGGCAACCGGCATCCGTGCTGCTGCGTTGCGGCGTGCAGCCGCCCGGTCCGACGACCGACCGCTGCGTGAGCGTCGACGGCGTCGACTGGGTCATCGACGAGTCGGATGCCCCGAACTACCTGTTCACGACGTACGGGCGCACGCCCGCTGTCGAGGTGCTCGTCGACAACGACGTGGTGTCGGGGTCGACCGCGCTCGCCGACCTGTCGTCGGCGGTATCCGCGATCCCCGCGGAGGGGGGCTGCGTCGCGATCGACGACGCGCCGATCGACCCCGAGTGGTAGCCGGCGGGCCTCGAGCTAGCGGGCGCCGCGGGCGTGACCGACCTCGATGAGCTCGGTGATCAGCTCGGGGTAGCTCAGGCCCGTGTTCAGCCAGCAGGTCGGGAACATCGAGATCGGGGTGAACCCCGGCATCGTGTTGACCTCGTTGACGACGAACCCCTCGTCGGTGAGGAACACGTCGACCCGGGCCAGCCCCTCACCGCCGATCGCCTCGAAGGCCCGGCGTGCGACACGGTGCAGTTCGAACAGCTCGCCGTCGCCGAGGTCGGCGGGGCAGATCAGCTCGACGCCGGGGGCGTCGAGGTACTTCGCCTCGAAGTCGTAGAACCCGCGACCCGTGACGACCACCTCGCCCGCCACGCTCACCCGCACGCGATCGGTCTCGCCCCGTCTTGCCTCGAGTACGGCGACCTCGATCTCGCGACCGCCGACCGCCGCCTCGATCAGCACCGTGCCATCCTCGGCGAAGGCGACGTCGAGTGCGGCGTGGAGCTCCGACCAGTCGGCCACCTTGCTCACCCCGACCGACGAGCCGGCACGGGCGGGCTTCACGAACACCGGCAGGCCGAGGGCGTGCACCCGGCGCTTCCAGAGCTCGGGATCGTGGTCGAGGGCCACCCGGGTGAGCGTGACCCACGGGGCGACGGCGATGCCCGCGCCCTCGAGCACCGTCTTCGTGAAGTGCTTGTCCATGCCGACCGCCGACGCGAGCACGCCGTTGCCGACGTACGGCAGCCCCACGAGCTCGAGCAGGCCCTGCACCGTGCCGTCCTCGCCGAACCGGCCGTGCAGGATCGGGAAGACCACATCGACCTCGCCGAGCGAACGCTCGCCCGAAGCGGCAGGTCCACTGAGCTCCGTCGAAGTGTCCGTCACCGTCAGTTCTCGGGACGTCGCGCTCTCGGGCCAGCGCACCCGGGTGCCGTTGTCGACGACCTCGGGCAGGTGCCCGGGGTCGAGGGCGAAGCGCGCCGGGTCGTCGGACTCGAGCACGTAGGCGCCGTCGCGCGTGATGCCGACCGGGATCACGTCGAACCGGCTACGGTCGATCGCCCCCAGCACCCCGCCCGCCGTGGCGCAGCTGATCGAGTGCTCGCTGGAACGCCCGCCGAACAGCAGAACCACCCTGAGCTTGTCCATCGTTCGTCCTTTCGCCCTGCGGCTCGTCGTCGGTCGTGAGGTGCGGCGCGATGTCCTTCGGATCGAGCGTGCCCGCGAGCACCTGGCGCACCTGCTCGACGATGGGCATCTCCACGCCCTTCGCCCGCGCGAGCTCGAGGATCGGCGCGACCGACGCGAGCCCCTCGGTGGTCTGCTGCATCTGGTTCACCACGTCGCTGAGGTGATAGCCCTGCCCGAGGAGGCGTCCGGCGGTGTTGTTCCGCGACAGCGGCGACTGGCTCGTGGCGATCAGGTCGCCGAGGCCGGCCAGACCCGACAGGGTCTCGGGGTGGGCGCCGTAGGCGACCGCGAAGTCGGTCATCTCGACGAGTCCGCGCGTGATGATCGAGGCCTTCGTGTTCTCGCCGTACCCGGCCCCGTCGACGATGCCGATCGCGACGGCGATGAGGTTCTTCAGCACGCCGCCGAACTCGGTGCCGATGACGTCGGTGTTGACGAACGAGTGGAAGTACCGGTTGCGGGCGACGGATGCCACGGCCTGCGCCGTCTCGAGGCTCGCCGACGAGACGACCGCCGCCGTCGGCTGCTCCTTCGCGATCTCGAGCGCGAGGTTGGGCCCGGAGATGACGGCGATCTGCGCAGGAGCGAGGCGGAGCACGTCGGCGATGACCTCGCTCATGCGCAGCCCCGTCGCCTTCTCGACGCCCTTCATGAGGGAGACGACGGTCGCCTCGGCGTGGAGGTGCGGCGCGAAGACCTTCAGGTTGTCGCGGAGCGACTGGCTCGGCACCGAGACGTACACCTGTTCGGCGCCCGCGAGTGCGAGGTCGAGCCGGCTCGTCGCGCGGAGGCCGAGCGGGAGGTTCACCCCGGAGAGGTAGTCGCTGTTCCGCTTCGCCTCCTGGATCTCGCGGGCCAGCTCGGGCCGGCGCGCCCAGATCACGACGTCGGCGCCGCCGTCGGCGAGGATCTTGGCGAACGTCGTGCCCCAGCTGCCGGCGCCGAGGACGGCGACACGCCTGCCCGGGGGCTTCCGGCCCGGCGTTCTAGTCCTCAAGGCGACCCGTCTCCTTCTGGCCGTGCGCCGCGGGATCCCAGCGCTCGGCGGGGGCGGGCGTGTCGCGGAGCTCGGCGAGGAGCCCGGCGACCGCGTCCATCAGCTCACCGGTGGCCTTCAGCAGCATCGCCGGCTCGAGCGGCTTGCCGCGGTAGGCGCCGAGGTCGAGCGGCTCGCCGACGGCGACGTCGATCGTCTTGCGTGGAACGAGGCTGAGCTTCTTGCCGTAGCGCGGCATGAGGGCCTGCGTGCCCCAGTGCGCCACCGGAATGATGGGGATGTCCTGCTCGAGCGCGATGCGAACGGCGCCGGTCTTGCCGCGCATCGGCCAGAGGTCGGGATCGCGGGTGAGCGAGCCCTCGGGATAGACGACGACCATTCGCCCCTTCTCGACGAGCTCCTCCGCGGCACGCAGGGCCGCGTGGCTCTTGCTCCCCGCCCGCTCCACCGGGATCTGGCCCGACGTGCGCAGGAGCCACCCGAGCACCGGGTTCTTGAACAGCGACGCCTTCGCGAGGAAGCGCGGCGCGCGGCCGAGCTTCCAGCACGCCATGCCGATCACGACCGGGTCGATCTCGCTGTAGTGGTTGGGGGCGAGCACGAAGGCGCCCGCCTGCGGCATCCGCTCGGAATGGTGGAAGCGGAAGCGGATCGCGAGGTTCATGACCGGAAGGACCAGGGCGGCGAGCACCCAGAAGAACGAAGGGCGGCGGGTCTCCGAACGCGCCTTCGCCGGCGCAGCTGGAGACGAGTCGTCGTGAGGCACTCGCCTATTATCCTTCGAGTTCGAAGTCCGCCCCGAGGAGCTCCAGCTTGGTGATGAAGTTCTCGTAACCGCGTGCGATGATGCCGACGTTCGACACGGTCGAACGGCCGTCCGCGGTGAGCGCCGCGATCAGGTGGCTGAAGCCGCCGCGGAGGTCGGGCACTTCGATGTCGGCGCCGCGCAGCGGCGTCGGGCCCGAGATCACCGCGGAGTGCTGGAAGTTGCGCTGCCCGAACCGGCACGGACGACCGCCGAGGCACTCCTTGTGCACGTCGATCGAGGCGCCCATCTCGACGAGCGCGTCGACGAAGCCGAATCGCTGCTCGTACACCGTCTCGTGCACGATCGAGACGCCCTTGGCCTTCGCGAGCGCCACGACGAGCGGCTGCTGCCAGTCGGTCATGAACCCAGGGTGCACGTCGGTCTCGATGATGACCGGCTTCAGTTCGCCTCCGGGGTGGAAGAAGCGGATGCCGTCTTCCTCGATCTCGAAGTCGCCGCCCACCTTGCGGAACACGTTGAGGAAGGTGAGCATCTCGGCCTGTCGCGCGCCGCCGACGAAGATGTCGCCGTCGGTCGCGAGGGCCGCGGCCGCCCAGCTCGCGGCCTCGTTGCGGTCGAAGAGGGCGCGGTGCGTGTAGCCGTCGAGCTTCTCGACGCCCTCGATGCGGATGACGCGGTCGGTGTCGACCGTGATGATCGCGCCCATCTTCTGCAGGATGTTGATGAGATCCATGATCTCGGGCTCGATCGCGGCGCCCGAGAGCTCGGTGATGCCGTCGGCGAGCACGGCCGTGAGGAGCACCTGCTCGGTCGCCCCGACGCTCGGGTACGGCAGCGCGACCTTGGCGCCGTGGAGGCCGCCCGGTGCCGACATCCGGATGCCGCTCGGGAGCTTCTCGACGATGGCGCCGAAGTTGCGCAGCACCTCGAGGTGGTAGTCGATGGGCCGGTCGCCGATGCGGCATCCGCCCAGGTCGGGGATGAACGCCTCGCCGAGTCGGTGCAGGAGCGGCCCGCAGAACAGGATCGGGATGCGGCTGGAGCCCGCGTGCGCGTCGATGTCGGCCATGTGCGCCGACTCGACCGCCGAGGGGTCGAGGATGAGCTCGCCCTCGTCGACGCCGTGCGTGACGCTCACGCCGTGCACCTCGAGGAGGCCTCGCACGATGCGCACGTCGCTGATGTTGGGCACGTCCTTCAGCACGCTGGGCGTGTCGCCGAGGATCGCCGCGACCATCGCCTTCGTGACGAGGTTCTTCGCGCCCTTGAGCTCGATGCGGCCACGCAGCGGCTTGCCGCCGTTGATCGTGATGCGGTCGACGTTCAATCCGACCGCCGTGCCGTGGTTCTTGGCATCCTGTCCGAGTGTGTTCACAGGCTCCCTGATTCTGCCGGCTCCCGGATCGGGAGGGTCTTCGGCCGCCACGCCTCTCGATGTGTCTCGAACGCGGCGATCGACTCCTCGTCCCGCAGGGTGAGCCCGATGTCGTCGAGCCCTTCGAGAAGCCTCCACCGAGTGTAGTCATCGATGTCGAACGAAACTGTGAGTGCACCGGCGGTCACCGTGCGCTCGACCAGGTCGACCGTGACGGCTGTTCGCGGGTCGGCCTCGACCACCTCCCACAGGCGCTCCACGTCTTCGTAGGCGACCTGCGCCGCGACGAGGCCCTGCTTGCCGGAGTTGCCCCGGAAGATGTCGCCGAAGCGCGAGCTGATCACGACGTCGAAGCCGTAGTCGCGCAGCGCCCAGACCGCGTGCTCGCGGCTCGATCCCGTGCCGAAGTCGGGACCGGCGATGAGAATGCGGGCGCCCTCGTAGGCGGGGTCGTTCAGGATGAAGTCGGGGTCCTGCCGCCAGGCGTGGAACAACGCGTCGTCGAAGCCGGTCTTGGTGACGCGCTTCAGGAACACGGCAGGGATGATCTGGTCGGTGTCGACGTTGGAACGGCGCAGCGGAACCGCCACGCCCGTCACCGTGCTGACCTTCTCCATCTCAGTTCTCCTCGCTCGCTGAGCTCGCCGAAGCGACGCTCCCTTCGACAGGCTCAGGGAGCGGCTGTTCGAGGTCCCAGGGGCTCGACAGCGTGCCGCGGATCGCGGTCGCCGCCGCGACGAGCGGTGAGACGAGGTGCGTGCGACCGCCCTTGCCCTGGCGCCCCTCGAAGTTGCGGTTCGACGTGGACGCGCACCGTTCGCCGGGTGCCAGCTGGTCGGGGTTCATGCCGAGGCACATCGAGCAGCCCGCGAAGCGCCACTCGGCGCCGAACTCCTCGAACACCCTGTCGAGCCCCTCGGCCTCGGCCTCGAGTCGCACCCGCGCCGAGCCCGGCACCACCATGACGCGCACTCCGTCGGCCTTCTGCTTGCCCTTGATGACCGAGGCGAAGGCGCGGAGGTCTTCGATGCGGCTGTTCGTGCACGACCCCATGAAGACCGCGTCGACCCGGATGTCCTTCAGCGGCGTGCCGGGCTCGAGCGCCATGTACTCGAGCGCCCGCTCGGCGGCGGCGCGCTCGTGCTGATCGTCGATCGAGGCGGGGTCGGGCACGCGCTCGGAGAGCGAGACGCCCTGCCCCGGGTTGGTGCCCCACGTGACGAAGGGCTCGAGGGCGTCGGCGTCGATGAACACCTCGGCGTCGAACTCGGCGTCGGCGTCGGTCGCGAGGGTCTGCCAGTACTCCACGGCCGCGTCCCAGTCGGCGCCTTCGGGCGCATGGGCACGGCCCCGGAGGTACTCGTAGGTCGTGGCATCCGGTGCCACCATGCCGGCCCGGGCACCGGCCTCGATCGACATGTTGCAGATCGTCATGCGCCCGTCCATCGAGAGGGCCCGGATGGCGCTGCCCCGGTATTCGAGCACGTACCCCTGCCCGCCGCCGGTGCCGATCTTCGCGATGACGGCGAGGATGACGTCTTTCGCGGTGACGCCGGGCCGGAGGGTGCCCTCGACGTTGATCGCCATCGTCTTGAACGGCTTCAGCGGCAGGGTCTGCGTGGCGAGCACGTGCTCGACCTCGCTGGTGCCGATGCCGAACGCCATCGCGCCGAACGCGCCGTGCGTGGAGGTGTGCGAGTCCCCGCAGACCACGGTGATGCCGGGCTGGGTCAGGCCCAGCTGCGGCCCCACGACGTGCACGATGCCCTGCTCCTTGTCGCCGAGGGAGTGCAGGCGGATGCCGAACTCCGCAGCGTTCCGGCGAAGCGTCTCGATCTGGGTGCGGCTGGTCGGGTCGGCGATCGGCCGGTCGATCGCGAGCGTCGGGGTGTTGTGGTCTTCGGTCGCGATCGTGAGATCGGGCCTGCGCACCGGGCGCCCGGCCATGCGGAGGCCGTCGAACGCCTGCGGGCTGGTGACCTCGTGCACGAGGTGGAGGTCGATGTAGATGAGGTCGGGGGTGCCTTCGTCGCCCTTCTTCACCAGATGTGCATCCCAGACCTTCTCGGCCAGGGTGCGGGGTGGCGCTTCCGACGTGCTCGTGTGGATCATGCGTTCGCTTCCTCAGAATCAGTGGTCGACCGACGACGGACTCCGCGACGGGATCGGCCTAGAACGAGGCCCCGCCGCGGCATGGAAGAAGGAGGAGTCGTGGAGCGCGCACCCATCCAGATTACACCGTGTCGGCAGGCACCCGGTCCAGCCGCACCGGGTACTCGCCGAGGAGCAGGGTGGCTGCGCACGGCACGGGGGTGCCGCGACCGGGGTGAAGCTCGCGGGATTCGCCGTCGGCGCGCTGGACCCTGGTGCCGTTCGTGGAGTGGAGGTCGGTGACCACGACGAGGTCGTCGACGACCTCGATGCGCGCGTGCGTCTTCGAGACGGATCGCGCCGGATCCGTCACCGCGAGTGGGTCGGCCGGTCGTGCGGGGTCCACCGACGGGTCGCGTCCGAGGACCACGGGCCGGCCGAGCAGTACGTCGATGCCCGTACCGCGGATGCGCCAGACGCCCGGCCCGACGACCGTTGCCGGCGCCTCCACGCGGACGGGCGGCGACGCGATCCCGGGCGGCGGCGCAACCCCGGGCGGCGCGGCGATCGCCGGAAGGATGCGCGGCGGCGCATCCGGTGGCCTGCGGACGGGGGCGTCGGCGGGCGGCGCCGCCGGGATCAGCCCGGGCGGCGGGACGATGAAGTCCGGCTCGGCCACCCCATCACTCTAACGAGGGCGGCGCCTGGACCGGCGGCCGTCCGTCAGCGCCCGCGCCGGAACCGGTATCGTGCGACGAACCGACGGAGCCGGCCCGCGGCCAGCGAGACGGCCGCCGCCGCGGCATCCGCTTCGGTCCAGCGACGGGCGACGGCTTCGCCGCTCACATCCGCTCCGCCGAAGACGTCGCGATCGATCGTGGCCGCGAGCGTCGCGAGGCGCACGCCATCGCCCTCGCCGCCCGGCACCGGCAGCCCCTGCTCGGCGAGCTGGCGCTCGAGCGACCGCGCGGACTGGAGCCGCGACGCTCTCTCGGGCGGGTCGAGGCCGAGCTCGGCGTAGCGGTCGACCAGCTCCTCCCAGGCTCCGGCCGCCTGCCGCTCGTTCGGCCCGCTCCGGCGCCGCTCGCGCCGGCGGCGCTTCAGCAGCGCGATGACGAGCACCGGCAGCAGGGCGACCGCGGCGGGGACGCCCACGGAGGCGAGCGTGACCCAGACCCAGCCCGGGACCTCGAACGGGCGATCCCGGTCCTCCTCGTCGGTGTCGTCGATCTCGACCGTCGTCAGCAGGTCGTCCTCCACGTGCTCGGCGCGCGGCGGCTGCCGCACCTGCGGCTGCGGCTCCGACTTCGGCTTCGGCGTCTGCTCCTGCGGGACGTCGACCTGGTCGGGCGTGGGGCGGAACGGGATCCAGCCGACGCCCTCGAACGGCACCTCGACCCAGGCGGTGACATCCGAACCGATCACCTCGACCTCGTCGGGGTCGGCGGCGTCGGCGGCGTCGGCGGCGTCCTCGGGCACGTCGGGTGCGAATCCCATGACCACCCGCGCGGGGTATCCGAGATGACGCGCCATGAGCGCCATCGCGGCCGCGTACTGCTCCTCGTCGCCGACCATCTGCGAGCGCGTGAACAACTCGATGAGCCGGTCGGCGCCGTGACCGGCCCGCGACGGCACGAGGTCGCTCGCGAGGCCGTGGCTGAGGAATCCGGAGGTCTTCAGCGCACGCTCGATGGCGCGGAGCTGCTCGATCGGACTCGTCGCGTCGCCGGCGTACTCCTCGGCCTTGGCTGCGACGACGTCGGGGAGGTTCTCCACCTCGGGCGCGTCGAGTCGTGCAACCGGCGTGTCGACGAGGTCGTCGTCGTCGGGGACGCGCTGGATGCGCGACTCGAGCCGATACCGTGCACCCTCGGCGGCGCCGCTGGTGAGCACCCCCGTGCCGGCGTCGGCGTCGTAGCGCAGGTCGCCCCTGCGATCCGAGGTGCCCTCGTCGAGCAGCTCGAGCCTCGAACCGTACCCCACCGTCGGCAGCCACACGTCGTCGTAGGCCACGACGGCGACCTCGATCTCCCGCGAGCCGCCGAGGCTCGCGAGCTCGGGCGCCGGAAGGGTCGAGCCGACGATGGTGTAGCCGCCGTCGGCGGCATCCCCTGGTCCGGCGACGTTCCACAGCCGGCCGGTGTACGAGTCCATCGTGGCGAGCCGGACGACGTCGCCCGGCTCCAGCCCTGACACCCGGAACAGCGGTTCCTCGGCGAGGTCCTTGGTGTAGTTGCGGAATCCGGCGAGCGGACTCGCGAATTGGAGCGGGTCGAACGGCGGCACGATCCGGTCACGGAGCACGAATCGCTCGGATGCCGCGGGCGCGAGCGCGAGTCCCGCCACCGCGCCGACCACGACCGCCCCGGCGACGACCGCCGCCGACCCGGCGAGCTTGCGCCGGCGCAGGCGCCGTGCGCCCTCCCCCGTGGCCTCGACCGCGGCGCCCCGCCGCCACGCGAGCCAGACGAGCGCGATCGCGGCGAACGCGACGCCGCGGACTCCGGCGAAGAACGCCTCGCCGGTGCCGAGCAGGATGCCCGACAGGAACAGCAGCACCGGCCCGGCCAGCACGACGGCCGAACGCGCGGGCGTGCGCCTGCCCGGGAGCCAGCGCAGCACCAGCATCGCGACGACGAGCGACACCAGCCACGCGGCGAAGTACGGCACGGCCGCCACGTAGTAGGGCGCCTCGACCGGAGCGCCGATCGTGACGACGTCCGCCCAGCCGTGCACCGCGCCGAGCGCCAGCCCCGAGAGCGTGGCGACGCTCGGGAGGAACCCCAGCAGCGCGGCATCCGGCATCGTGAACGGCGACCCGAGCAGGAAGTACGCGGCGAACGCGAGGAGCACGGTCGTGAGCACACCGAGCCGCCAGACGGTTCCCGCGAGCGCGGCGGCCGTGCCGACGGCGATCCCGGCGATGGCGGCGGCGAGGAAGTCCAGGTCGCCGAAGGCCGTCTCGAACCCGGCGATCCCGAGCAGCGAGAGCAGCGAGAGCACGGCGAGGTCGCTCCAGGCGGAGCGAGGCAGGCGGATCATGGGCGCACCCGCCGCACGAGCCGCGGCAGCTCATCGAGTGCGCCGACGGTGACGATCGTCGAGTCGCCCACCCGTGCGATGCGCGATGCGGCGCCGTGCTCGGCGCGGAAGGCGATGACCTGCGTGTCGGCGCCGAGCACGGTCTCGACGGCCCGGAACTCCGCGACGGGCACGAGCGACCCGCCCACGACGATCACCACGCTCGGCGCGGGCGCCCGTCGCGCTGCCGCGCGCACGAGGTCTCGGATCGAGACGGTGCTGCCGTCTGCGGGTTCGATGCGGCTCGTGTCGTCGAGGAGCGACGTCGGCGTGGCGGTTCGCAGGCGGAGCCGGTCGGTGGCGGCTGCGAGTCTCGTCGCATCGCCGATGACCTGCACGCCGAGCGACGCGAACACCGAGACGCCGAGCTCGAACTCGTCGCCGGACGCGTAGTCGCCCTGTCGCGTGGCCTGCACGAGCAGCAGCTGCGAGCGACGCGTCTCCTCGTACTGCCGCACCATCAGCCGGCCCGTGCGGGCCGAGGTGCGCCAGTGCACGTTCCGCAGGGCGTCGCCGGGCTCGTAGGCCCGCAGCGCGTGGAAGGAGATGTCGTGGTCGGTGATGGTCTTCGTGACCTCTCCCTCGAGGTCGCGCACGAGTCCCGCGGCTGACGGCCGGAGCCGTGCGGTCGCGGGGTGCACGAAGAGCTCGACGGGCTCGGTCCAGCGCACCTCACGCCGCAGCAGGCCGAGCTGGTCGCCGCGAACGGATGCCGCGGGCCCGGCGACGATGACGGCGCGCCGGTTCGTCGGCACCGCGAAGAGCTCCTCGTGCCCGGCCGCCGGCGCGATCGCGGGGACCACGAACTCCGCCAGCCCGCCGCCGACCGGCAGCTCGAGGCGGGAGGGCACGGATGCCCCATCGCCCACGTTCTCGATCACCAGGCGCCCGAGCGCGCGCTCGCCGGCGACCACGCGTGTCGGCTGCAGCTCGATGCCGACGCGGTACCGCATGCGTCCGAACACGAACGGGATCGACACGGCCACGGCCGCGAGCAGCGTCGCGCCGAGGAACGCGAACTCGACCCAGCTCAAGGCCCAGGCGAGCCCGAGCGAGATCGCCGCGCCCGCCAGCACGAGCCACCCGGTCCGCGACACGACGCCGGTGACCGGCGCGGCGACGGCTGCGGCGCGGGCGACGCTCGCGCGCACCCGTCCGCCGGTCGAGCGAGCGGATGCCGCGACCGACCGTGCGACGGAGCGAAGCGCGATGCGCGCCTGCGACGGGGGCGGCGGGGTGGTCGGCGCGCCGGTCCCGGCCGTCATGCCGCCCGGTACGCCGGCGGCGCCACGTCGACGAGCGTGCGCGACACGATGTCCTCGGCGGTGACGCCCGAGAACTCCGACTCGGGGTCGACGATGATGCGGTGCGCGAGCACCGGCACCGCGAGTTCGCGCACGTCGTCGGGTGTCACGTAGGTGCGTCCGTTCGCGATCGCCCAGGTCTTCGAGATGCGTGCGAGCGCGAGCGCCCCCCGCATGCTCACGCCGAGCGCGGAGTCGCGATGGTCGCGGGTCGCCGAGACGATCTCGTTGAGGTACGACAGCACCGCGGCATCCACGTGCACCTCGGAGGCGAGCTGCGCCATCGTCGTGACCGAGCTCGCGGCGATGATCGGCGAGACCCGCGAGGCCCGCGCACGGTTGGCGGAGTCGAGGAGCAGGGTCACGGCGGTGTCGTGGTCGGGGTATCCGAGCGACGTCTTGATGAGGAACCGGTCGAGCTGGGCCTCGGGGAGGGTGTAGGTGCCCGCCTGCTCGACGGGGTTCTGCGTCGCGATGACCATGAACGGGCTGCCGACGTCGTAGCCCACGCCGTCGACCGTGACGCGACCCTCCTCCATGACCTCGAGCAGCGAGGACTGGGTCTTCGGGCTCGCCCGGTTGATCTCGTCGGCCAGCACGATCGACGCGAAGATCGGACCGCGGTGGAACTCGAACCGGCCCTTGCCCTGGTCGTAGATGGTCACGCCCGTGACGTCGGACGGCAGCAGGTCGGGGGTGAACTGGATGCGCGAGTGCGTGCCGTCGAGGGTGTTCGCGAGCGCCTTCGCGAGCACGGTCTTGCCGGTGCCCGGGAAGTCCTCGAGCAGCACGTGGCCGTCGGAGAGCATGGCGGTGATCACCAGCTCGATCACGTGGCGCTTGCCGAGGATGGCCCGGTCGACGTTGTCGACGAGTTTCGAGAAGGCGTCCTGGAACCAGAGGGCCTGTTCCTGGGTCACGGTCATGTCGTCTGTCTCTCCTGTCGTCATCGGGACCAGTTCTGCACGGGACTGTCGTACGGTCCGCCGGGGGCGTGGATGCGCACCCAGACGTTCGGGTATCCGCAGAAGCCGCCCTCGCTGTACGAGCCGCGGAACGATCCGCTTCCGTTCGCACCGACGGTGATCTGCGAGGACCCGAGTTGGCCGCCGTTGCAGTAGGTCGTGAGGTTGTGCGTGCCGCGCGGCAGGTTCTGCACGTCCACGTCGAGGTACCAGCAGTAGCCGCTGCTGCAGCCCGGCTGCCCGGCCGCGCTCTGGCCCTTCGAGAGGCGCACGACCGGCCGCGGGGCGTCGACGTTGAAGCGAACGCTCGCCGCGCTGCTCTCGTTGCCCGCGGCATTCCTGGCGACGACGTCGATGTCGTGCGTGCCGGCGCCGACCCCGGCGAACGACGTCGAGCTGCCGCTCACGGACTTCCACCCGCCGCCGTCGATACGGGCGCGATAGGTCACCGAGCCGCCGCCGGTGTCGTCGGGCGCCGCCCAGTCGACGTCGACGCGGGCGGGCGCGTCGCCGGCCGGGGATGCGCGGAGGTTCCGCGGCGGCGTCGGCGTGCCGTACGGGGTCACCGATGCCGACGCGTACGACCACTCGCCCCAGCCGACGGCGTTGTGCGCGCGCACCTTGAACGTGTACGCCGTGCCGTTGTTCAGGCCGGTGATGCGCTGGTTCACGCCCGCGGCGGCAGCGCCGAAGGGTGCGGAGGTGCTGCCGTAGCTCACCTCGTACTGGTCGATCGCGGACTCGTTGGCGGCCGGCGCGGTCCACCGGATGGTCGCGCTGCCGTCGCCCGAGTTCACGATCGCGGGCGGATTGGGCCGCTCGGGCTGGTCCCACACGTCGACGAGCAGGCGGCCCTGCGTCTCACGGGCCGGATCGCGCGTTCCGTCCTGGATGCGGTAGATCACGCTCACCGTGCCGGTGAAGCCGGCCGCCGCCCGCACGGTCACGTCCGAGGCGGTGAAGCTCACGGTCGCGTTCGATGAGACGCTGGCCTGGTCGAGCGTGGCGTCGACGACGCGGAGGGGCGTGTCGGGGGCGAACGGGTTGAAGTCGTTCGCCAGCACGGACTGCGTGGTGCTCTGGCCGCGTTCGAGCTTCACCGGCCCGTCGTCGTTCGCCTTCGGGAGCGCACGGGTCGACGACACGACCTTCACGTCGACGTACCCGGGCACCGTGAACTCGTTGAAGGCGACGTCGAACGTGAGCCGCACGCTCGTGCCGGGCTGCACTCCGAGCGGCGCCGAGACGCGCAGGGTCGCGCCGTCGACGATGGCGGCGTCCACGTCGGCGGTGGCGCCCGACAGACCGGAGTACGACACCCGTGCGATGTTGTCGGGGTTCGGATGATCGGTCGAGGAGCGCAGGTCGAGGTCGAGCGGCGCCTCGCCGGCCTCGATCGTCTCACTGCGCGGGGTGAAGGCGGGCGGGGCGTCGTTGAAGTCCGGGTCGCCGACCGTGATCGGGATGGTGAGCACGGCCGTCCTCCCGACGGGGTCGTCGGCACCTCTGCCGTCGGTGACCTCGAATGTGACCGAGGCGGGACCGCGGTAGTCGCGGGCCGGCACGTACCGCAACGTCGTCGCGTCGACGAACGACGATTCGTCCGACTCGGTCGCCGACGCCGACAGGATGCGCGCGGGCTTGCCCGAGGGGACGACGACGAGCTGGTCGACGCCCCACTCGATGCGCCCGTTCACGGGCACGATGATCTCGGCGAGGTCGGCGAGGTACGGCGCGGGGAACTTGGCCTTCTCCTCCGCCGCGAGCTCCTCGGGCGTCTTGGGCCGCTGGGTCTCCTCGACGGTGTCGTCGCCGGCCTCCACCGGCGGAACGATCACGAAGGCCATCGCCGACAGGTCGTCGAGTTCGTTCGTGAGCCGATACGCCACCGCGTACCGTTCCCGCCCCGGCGTCACGACGATGCTGCCGGCGGAGGTCACCTCGGCGCGCGACGCGTTCGGGCCGTCCACCGAGACGACGAGGTCTTCGACGAGTCCGCCCGGGTTCGTCGCGTCGGTGAGCGGATGCACCGTCACGGGCTCGCCGTCGACGACCTCCCGCGGTTCGATCACCTGGTCCTCCGCGGTGGGCGGCGGGATCACCGCGTCCTCGGTGACCGCCACCTGCAGGAACGCCGTGTCGGTTCCGCCGTGCCCATTGGAGATCTCGTAGCGCACGGTGTATGCGGCCTCCTGGTCGGGCGCGGTCACCACGATGCGCCGCCGGTCGCGGATCTCGGCCTCGATGCCGTCGTCGACCTCGGGGAGGTCGGTCACGCGCAGGTGGTAGCCGCTCGGATCGGAGTCGTTGAGGAGCACCTCGACGGACGCCGTGCGTCCGGGCTTCATCTCGACGGCGTCGTCGACCGCCGTGGGCGGCAGCTGCGTGGCCGCCCTCGGGATGACGCCGATCCGGATCGTGCCGGTCGCGCTCGCGCCGAGCGCGTCGCGCAGCTCGTACGTGAACGTGTCGGTGCCCGCGGACCCGGCGAAGGCCTCGTACGTGAACGACGTGCTCGTGCGGTCGATGATCCGGCCGAGCTCGGGCGTCGACGTTCCGCCGGTGAGGAACACCGAGTCGCCGTCGGGGTCGAGCTGGTCGAGCGGCACGTCGATCCGCACAGCGGATCCGGCGAAGGTGCGCGAGGTGAGCGGCGTGGGCAGCGGCGCACGGTTCTCGCCCGCGTCCTTCGCGATGACGGTGAACCGCACCGTCGCGCGGGCCGTCTGCTCGAAGTCGTCGCCGATCGTGTACACCGCCGAGTAGACGCCGGGCTGTTCGGGCGCCTGGAAGCGCACGGTGTCGCCGTCGACGAACGCGACGCCCTCGGGTGCCTCGACCTCGGCCAGTTCGGGCAGCACGTGCAGGTCCGCGGCATCGGGGTGGTAGTCGTTGTCGAGCACCGGCACCGTCACGATGTCGCCTGCGCGCACGTTCGTGCCGTCATCGAGGGCCACCGGGGGCTGGTGCTTCACGAGCGGCGGCACCGGCACGACGATCACCGTCGCCGTCGAACTGTTCACCCCGTCGGAGACGGTGTAGGCGAACTGCAGCTGACGGTCGACCGCGGCGGAGGCCGTCACGCGGAGCACCGTGTTGGTGATGATCTCCACCGACACGAGTCCCTCGCCGGCCGCATCGTCGACCGACTGCACCGCGAGCACGCGGCCCGACGGTGAGACGTCGTTGGCCAGTACCGGGATCGAGAGCGGCTCCCCGGCCCGCAGGTAGGCGGTGTCCTTCACGGCGATGGGCGCACCGGCGTCGGCGGGGGCCTCCACCACCTGCACGCGGACGAGGCCGACGCTCACTGCGGTGCCGGCGGCGACGTCGTAGCGGAAGATGTACTCGCCCGGCTCGTTGCTGGTGAACGAGATCGTGCCGCGCTCGATGTTCGGCGTGACCGAGGCCGCGGCGGGCTGTTCGGCGACGCCGAGCAGCTGCAGCGGCGCCCCCGACGGCGACAGGTCGTTCGCCAGCGGCTCGATGAGTGCGGTCTCGCCCGTGAAGACGCGAGCGAAGTCGGGCGTGCCTACCGGATTCAGCGAGCCCGCGGGCTTCACGTCGACGGTCAGGGTGCCCGCAGCGGTGGCGACGCCGTCGGAGACGGTGAACTGCACCTCCTTCTGCCCGAGCTCCGCGGACCGGTGCTCGAACGTGAGATACCCGTCGGGGCTCGCACGCACGGCGTCTCCCCCGGTGGGCGACGCGTTGACGAGGTACAGGTCGTCGCCGTCGGGGTCGTTCCAGTCGCCCAGCACGTTGTACGAGAGCTGCTGGCCCTGTTCGACGCTGATGGCCCCCGATCGAATCGACGCCGGCGCCGCGTTCTCCGATTCGGGCACGACCCGCACGTCGACGGATGCCTCGGCCACGCCGCCGCGGCCGTCGTCGACCGTGTAGCGGAACGACGCGGTGCCGGCAGCTCCCTCGTTCGAGGTGAACTGCAGCGCGCGCCCGCCGTCGATGAGCTCGAGCCTGCCCACGGACTCGGACACGTCGCCGGTCGCGGCGACCGTGAGCACGTCGCCGTCGGGGTCGGTGTCGTTCTCGAGCACCTCGAGGATCGTCGCCCGGCCCGGGCGTACACCGTAGTCGTCGTCTCGTGCCACGGGCGGACGGTTCACGTCGGTGCGCTCGGCGAGCGTGTCCTCGAAGGTCTGCTGGGCGCTCTTCTCGTCGCCCTCGAGCTCCTCGCTCTCCTCTGGCGGCGTGACCTCGTCCCAGTTGTCGACGAGGCGGAGGTCGGAGTCGACGAGCCAGGAGTTGCCGTTCGAGAGGTTGTTCAGCACGATCACGTCGCGGTTCACGCGGAACTCGAGGCGCGAACCGGCCGTGGCCTGTTCGAGGCCCGCCGACTCGGGCTCAGCACCCTCGCAGGCGACGACATAGCGCGACGAGATCGCCCATGCTCCGTGCACGCACGCGCCGAGCCGCACCGGCGCGGCCACCTCGTCGGGCGTCGTGGCCGCGGCATCCGCTTCGCCCTGGATCTCGCGCACCGCCCCGTCGCCGAGCGACACCTCGAGCAGGGATGCGCCGCCGGCGAGCAGCACCGCGTCATCTGCAGCGCCCGACTGCTGGATCCGCAGCGCCGGCTCGGGGAGCTCGAACGAGCGACCCTCGACGATCACGGCATCAGCGTCGAGATCGAGCGCGACGGCGCGTTCGCCCACCGCGGCGAGCTGATGCCGCCCGAGCTCGGGCAGCTCCGACCGCTCGGGCTCGTCGGCGTCGCGGCGCAACTCGAGGAGCTCGCCGTCGCCGGGTGACGTGGCGAAGATCGTGCCGTCGGGACTCACCGCGACCCGACCGTCGCTGCCGACCTCGGCGATGGGGTCGGTGCCGCGGTAGTCGAAGGCGAGTTCGCCACCCGCCGCGACCCGCCAGAGTTCGCCCTTCGGCGAGAGCACGGCGAGCACGTCGCCGCCATGGGCCACGCTCGAGGCCGGTGGCACGTCGATACGCTGGACGAGTGTCGTGAACGCGGCGTCGATGCGTTCGATCGAGCCGATGCTCGGGTCGAAGAGGAAGGCGTCGTCGCCGTTCTGGAAGACGTCGATCTCGTTCGTCGCGGTGGCGACCGAGGCGTCGAGCTCCTCGATCTGGCGGTTCAGACGCCCCGCGAGGAGTTCCTCTGCATTCGTCACCCAGACGTCGCGCGCACGCAGGTCGGGATCTGTCACCGGGAACCCCTGGTGCAGGACTGCGAAGCCCAGCGGCACGCCGGCGAGCACGGCGAGCGCGACACCCGAGGCGACGGTCTTGCGCGCACGAACCCATGCGGCGAAAGCGCCCACTCTCATCTCCCCAGGATTTCGTCGGTCGGGTGCGTCGATCGCGACATGCCGGCGCGCGGCGAACGGGCCTCAACGTAACACGGTCCGAAGTGGCCCCCAAATGGGGAGCCCTGCCCATCCGGCACGGCTCAGGAGTCGTTCGACGGAACGTCGTCGGAGCGTGTCTCCCCGAGCAGGGCGAGGTCGTCGACACTCACCAGACGCGTCGCGACCGCATACTCCACGAGCCGCGCGCGACGGTTGGTGGCGAGCTTCCCGCGACCGCCGCGCAGCCCGTCGACGCCGAGCTTGTCGAGCTTCTCGCAGACGTTGTCGAGCTTGCGATTGAAGGTCGTCATGCTCCAGCCGAGGCGTGCGGCCGCCGCGGCCGAAGTCGGAACGGACGCACGGCCCGCGGTGGGCTGCGACAGCACGTGTTCGGCCAGGGCGACGACGAGCAGCCGCTGGCTCGACGTGAGGGTCACCGGGAGGATCGTCGTGCCGCCGTCCTCTGGTCTCGCGGTCAGCGACGTGTTGTAGAAGTCCTCCTCGGCGTGCACCGTGAAGTCGTAGGCGGTCGATCCGGCGCTGAACATGACGTGCACGGTCTGGAAGACGAGCGGCAGCTTCGCGCCGGGAGCGACCCACGCCTGCACACTCCCGGTCGCATCCGAGACGGTGGCCGACAGCAACTGCCCGACGTTCGAGAGCCACCACAGCCCGAACTCCGAGGAGAGGGTGAGGAAGGTGCGATGCAGGTAGGGGTTGTCGTCGATCGTCAGGTCGGATTCGCGGCCGATCGTGAACGGCCGGTCGCCGTCGACGGTGTACCACTCGCCGCAGAACTCGACGCGGAGCGGCCTCACGACGTGCATCCCGTCGCGGCCTCGGAGGTCTTGCTCCCCCGCTGCACCTGAACGTCGACGCAGATGCGCCCGTCGGTCGGCGCGTCGAAGACCAGGATCACCGGAGCATCCGTCACCTCGACGGAACCTGAGCCGTCGGCGCGCTGCCAGCGGTACCGATCGCCGTCCTCGGCGTTCTCGTGCGACACCGGGAACGAGACGGTCGTGCCGTCGGCCGAACGCGTCCCCGGCGCGACGACCGGCACGGGAACGGTCGCCTCGATGATCGCGTCCTCGACGACGGGCGCGGCCGTCGTGTCGGGTTGAGCCTGCTGCACCGTGCCCGAGAGTGCCACCGCGACCCCCACGGCGCCAGCGACGACGAACCCGGCGGCGATGCCGACGACCGCGCCGAGACGCGACCGTTTCGGCGAGGGGGTGCGCGTGTCGTCGGTGCCGGGGTGCGCACCTGCGACGTCGGCGCGACGCGGACGCCGGTGCGTCACGTCCTCGGCATCGGGGTCGGATGCCGCGGCCCGCCGTGGGCGGGCGACGGTCTCGTCGACCGTGTCGTGCGCCGTCGAGGAGCGCGGTACGGCGTTCCGCATGACCGTGCCGTCGTCGGGGGTCGTCGCGCCCGCGAGCCCGGCGGCGGGCGACTGTGCGCCGATGAGGCGCGGCGTCCGAGCCCGGGTCGCATCGCCGCCACCCGAGGCGTGCGCCGCGGTCGGCACGATCGGCTGTGCATCGACGGACCGCACGGCGCGGGCGCGCGTGGCATCCGCGCCGTCGTCATCGGACCCCGACCGCTCGATCGCGAGATTCGGCACCTCGATCGAGGTCGGTGCGTAGCCGAGTTCGAGCTCGACCCGCTGCAGCGCCCTGGCGAACTCGACCGCGGTCGGGTAGCGGTCGTCGCGCCGCGTCGCCAGCCCCTTCGCGAGCACCGACGAGAGGGTCCGCGGCACGTCGGGCCGGTCGATCGGCGTGATCGCGCCGCGTTCGATGCGGCCGATCAGGTCGAGCGATCCGTTGGGCCGTCCCGCGATCTCGAACGGCGTGCGTCCCGCGAGCAGCGTGTGCACCGTCGCGGCGAGCGAGAAGACGTCGCTGCGCTGGTCGGGCCTCGGGTCGTCCTCGAACATCTCGGCCGGCGACCACGGCACGCTCATGCCGACCGCCGATTGCCCCGACGACGTCGCCGAGCCGTCATCGGGCGAGGTCACCGTGTGCACCGGCAGCTCTCCCTCGAGGTTCGATGAGATGCCGAAGTCGGTGAGCGCGGGCCATCCGTACGCGTTCGTGAGCACGTTCGCCGGCTTGATGTCGCGATGCAGGATGCCGGCGGCGTGCGCGGTGGCGACCGCCCCTGCGAGACGGATGCCGGTGCGCAGCGCATCCTCGACGGCGAATCGTTCGCGCTTGTACTGCTCGGCGAGGCTTGGACCGGAACAGTACTCCATGACGAAGTAGGGCCGACCGTCGCCCGAGACGTCGGCGTGGAAGATCGTGACGATGAACGGGTGCGCTGAGAGCTGGGCCATGAGGTTCGCCTCGGCGACGAACTGCGCCCGGGTATCGCGAGCGAGCCCCTCGGCGAGCAGCACCTTGACGGCGACCTTGCGGCGCGGCAGCCGCTGTTCGTAGAGGAACACGTCGGCGAAGCCGCCGGAGCCGAGCAGCTGAAGCGGCGTATACCCGGGCAGGTCGGGCGGCGTCGAGGGTGCGCGGCGCATCAGTCGCCGACCACCTCGACGGTCCAGCCGCCGCCGAGGTCGATGACGGTGCCGGCGAGCACCGGGGCGGGCTCCCCGGCGCGGAGCTTCACCGGCGGCTTGCCCGGTGCCACGACGTGCGTGCCGTTGCGGGAGTGCAGATCGGTGATGACGACCGTGTCGCCCTCGACCCCGATGCGCACGTGGCTGCGGGAGATGTCGGGATCGCCTGCGCCGATGGTGACGAGCCGGGGCAGTCGCCCGCCCGACAACTGGCTGACGCTCGGCGCGCGCCCGAGGATGACGCCCGGCCCGAGCGGCTCGAGGGCACCGTCGGGCATTCGCAGGCTCGCCGCCGCCGCCGGCGCGGACCGCCGCCCGTCGACGACGACGCTCGGCAGGCCGAGGCCGGGCGTCTCCTCGGTCACGCGCGCGGCGCGTTCGGCTCGGAGGCGCCTGAGATCGATGCTGGCGACGGTGAGTCCGTCGTGATCGCCACCGTGTTCGAGACGCCCGTCCTCCGCGATCGCGGGCAGTGGCGGTGCGGGGGTCGGCGGCCCGGCGACGGTGTCCTCTGCCGGCACCATCGTCTGCTCGGCTGCTGCGACGGGCGGGACGGGCGGCACGGGCGGGACGGCCGGGCTCTCACGTGCGATCGACTCGACCCCGTGCGACATCACCGAGAGGGCCGGCACGACGGCCTCGACGACGGGAATCCCCGAGTCGGGCGCCGAGTCGGGCGCCGGGGAACGGGCCGTCACCTCGAACGAGGTCGTCTCCAGCACGCGCTCGGTCCACGTCGACACGCCCATGCCCGAGACATCCTCGCCAGCGGTGCGCACCGTCAGCGGGCCCCGCACGACGACCCGTACGGAGCCGTTCGCGATGTCGCGCACCACGAGCGCGAACGACGGCGTCGCCGCGAGCCCGCCGGCGGTCAGCCGGTCGAGCACATGCGAGGTGGGGTCGCCGTCGGTGAGGCGCGGCCAGAGCGCGGTGAGCTCGGCCGAGGCCGACGCGGGCGCCAGGAGCACCACCCTGCCGCGCACGGCCGCCAGCCAGTCCGCCGCCTGATCAGGCAGGTAGGTCGCCACGATCGCCTCCCGAGCCGCGCGGTGTGGTGTCTTCGGGCGCAGGGGACCCGGAGGAGCCCGGCCGATCTCGAGTCGTCTCGTCGTCGTCCTCCCTCTGGCCGAGATCCGACTCGACGACGACCACCGTCACGTTGTCGCGGCCGCCGTGGTCGAGTGCAGCCTCGACGAGTTCACCCGCGAGGCCCGCCGCGTGGCTCGTCGCACCGGCGAGGATATGCGCCAGGCGCTCGTCGTCGACCTCCCTCGAGAGTCCGTCGGAGCAGATGAGGAAGACCTGGCGGCCGAGAGCCGGGATCAGCCACACGTCGGGGTCGACGACCTCGTCGGCGCCGATCGCACGGGTGATGACGTTGCGGTCGGGATGCCGCTCGGCCTCCTCCGGTCGGATGAGCCCGGCGTCGACGAGCTCCTGCACGGCCGAATGGTCGACGCTCAGCTGGTCGAGGGTGCGCCCGTCCCAGGAGTAGACCCGGGAGTCGCCGATGTTGAAGACCATCCAGTGGAGGCCGTCGCCGTGGCCGGCGTCGACGAGCGCGACGCCCGTGAGCGTGGTGCCCGCGACCGCCGTGCCCTCCTCCCCCTCGTCGCTGAGGGCTCGCACGGCCTCGTTCGAACTGTGGATCGCGTCGAGCACCTGCTCGGGCGAGGTCGGTCGCCCCGCCTCGATGTGACGGCGGAACGTGTCGACGACGGTACGGCTCGCCGCGTCGCCACGGGCGTGGCCCCCCATGCCGTCGGCGACGAGGAAGACGGGCGCCTCGGCGAGGAACGAGTCCTCGTTCACGCTGCGAACCCGGCCGACGTCGCTCTGCGCGCTGTGCGCGATCACGGCCGAGCCGCGCGGGAGCGCGACGATGTCCTCGCCATCAGCCGACACGTTTCTCCTCGTTGCAGCACGTTGCCGGGCAACCGCCCGGGCGCCCGCTCCAGGCGCCGCTTCCCCACGCTAGCAACTCGGGCTCGCACGTGCGGACCACGCGGAGACGGAGCGCCGGATGTCGCCGGGCTCACCGGGCGGGGCGGTGGTCGTCCTCCGTGAAGTGCGGCACCTCGTCGAGCAGCCTGGTGCCGCGACGCTGGGAGTCGACCCGAGCCTTGACGATGCTCGCGATCGTGGCCACCGCCATCGCCGCCACGATGACGCCGAGCGACACCCACGTCGAGATCTCGGGCGCCCAGTCGACGTGCTCGCCGCCGTTGATGAACGGCAGCTCGTTCACGTGCAGCGCGTGGAGCACGAGCTTCACGCCGATGAACGCGAGGATGAACGCGATGCCGTACTTGAGGTACTCGAGGCGCTCGAGGAGTCCGCCGAGCAGGAAGTAGAGCTGGCGGAGGCCCATGAGGGCGAAGATGTTCGCGGTGAACACGATGAACGCGCTCTCCGTGATGCCGAAGATCGCCGGGATCGAGTCGAGCGCGAACAGCAGGTCGGTGGTGCCGATCGCGACGAACACGATGAGCACCGGCGAGAACATGCGAGTTCCGTCGACGGTGGTGCGCAGCTTGATGCCGTCGTAGTCGTCGGCGATGCGCACGCGCTTGCGGAGCAGCCGGATGATCGGGTTCTCACGGTCGTCGTCGTGCTCGACGAACGCCTGCTGGTAGGCCGTCCACACGAGCCAGGCCCCGAAGATGTAGAAGATCCAGCTGAAGTTCTCGATGAGCTGCGCGCCGAGCAGGATGAAGACCCCGCGGAAGAGCAGCGCGAGGATGATGCCCACCATGAGCACCTCCTGCTGCATCTTCTTCGGCACCGCGAAGCGCGCCATGATGATGACGAACACGAAGAGGTTGTCGATCGACAGGCTGTACTCGGTGAGCCATCCGGCGATGAACTGGCCGGCGTGCTCGGCGTCGCCGAGCACGAACATGAGCAGCGCGAAGATCAGCGCGAGCACGACGTAGAACACGACCCACAGGGTCGACTCCCGGAACGACGGGACGTGCGGCCGCTTGAGGACGAGGAGGAGGTCTGCGACGAGGATGAGCGTGAGGACGACGAGTGATCCGATTTCGAACCAGGCTGGGAGTTCGAGCAACGTGGGGCCTTCCGGGTGCGTGGGGGGACAGGTGAACCCGAAAGTCTCTCCCGACCGCGCGCTGCGCGCCGCCACGCCCGGAGCGGCGTCTCTGCCGCTCGTATTGACGATCGTGGCCCGAGGCATGCGCCCCGCGGGATACTCCCCTTCGCTCGACGAGTCTAGCCGATGGGTTTCAACGGATGCCGCACGCCGAACCACCCCGGAAACGCCGAATGCCCTCGCGATGGCGAGGGCATTCGGTCGGTTGTCGGATGTCACTGCGTGACCCCAGCGGGATTTGAACCCGCGCTGCCGCCGTGAGAGGGCGGTGTCCTAGGCCGCTAAACGATGGGGCCGAATCGACAACTTGAAGAGTATGACACAGCCGTCGGGCCGCCGCAAAATCGAGGCCGGCGAGGCATCCGTCGCTCTCAGGCGAAGACCGAGAGCGCCCCGGCGACGACCTCGACCTCGATCGGGAGCGCGCCGATCCGCTCGCCGTCGGCGTACGCCACGATGTCGTCGGCCTCGATCACGATGCGACGGCCGCTCACGAACTCGACGGCGGGATGGTGGATGTGCTCGCCTGCGAACACCTTCGGGAACACCGCGATCAGTGCGGCACGCGAGACGGGATGCACGATGAACACGTCGAGGAGGCCGTCGGCGAGGTCGGCGTGCGGCACGACCTTCATTCCGCCGCCGATGAAGGGGGCGTTCGCGACCGAGACGAGCATCGCGTGCTGTTCGCGGCGCACCCCGTCGATGGTGATGGCATACCTGCGCGGGCGGAACGTCGCGAGCTCGCGCACGAGTGCCATCGTGTACCGGCTCCGGCCACGCGGGCGGGTCATGCGGTTCGCTCGTTCGTTCACGACCGCGTCGAACCCCGTCGAGACGACGCATGCGAACCACGTGCGGAGCCCGCCGTGCCGGACGACCCCCGAGTCGATCGTGCGCGGCGGTCGCACGAGTGCCGTCACCAGCGCTTCGGTTGCCGCGACAGGATCGTCCAGCGGCAGGCCCAGGCTTCGCGCGAAGTCGTTGCCCGTGCCGGTCGCGACGATGCCGAGCGGCACCCCCGTCGCGGCGACCAGGTTGACCCCGAGCGACGCCATGCCGTCGCCGCCCACGACGACGAGGCCGTCGGTGCCCTGTGCGAACGCCGACTCGGCCTCCCGCCGGATCAGTTCGAAGTTCGCCTCGCGAACCATCGAGACCTCGTAGCCCTCGGCGATGAGCCGCTCCGCGACCGCGGGACCGACGGAACGATGCCGGCCGTAGGAGGCCGCCGGATTGACGGCCACGAGCAGGCGCCGGGGGGCACGGTCCATGGAGCGATTCTGGCAGGCGACGGGCTTGCGCGCCGACCGACGACCGGTGTTGGCTCGAACCATGCGACTCACGAAGCTCGAGCACGCCGCGCTCGTCATCGAGGACTCCGCGAACAAGCTCTACATCGATCCGGGCAAGTTCACGACGCCGATCACGGAGTCGTCGGGCGCGGTCGCGGTGGTCGTCACCCATCAGCACGACGACCACTGGACGCCCGAGCAGCTTCGCCGCATCGTCGAGGCGAACCCCGACGTGCGCATCTTCGGTGCGGCGGGCGTCGCCGCCGCGGCATCCGACTTCGCGGTGCAGGCCGTCGCCGCGGGCGACGAGATCGACGTGGGAACCTTCCGGCTTCGCTTCTTCGGCGGGAAGCACGCGCAGATCCACCCCTCGATCCCGATCATCGACAACGTGGGCGTTCTCGTGAACGACGCGCTCTACTATGCGGGCGACTCGTTCGCCGTGCCCCAGGATGTCGCGGTCGACGTGCTCGCCGCACCCGCCGCCGCACCCTGGATGAAGATCAGCGAGGCGATGGACTACGTCATGGCGGTAGCGCCGCGACGGGCATTCCCGACGCACGAGATGCTGCTGTCGCAGGCGGGCAAGGCACTGTCGAACGCACGCCTCGCCTGGGCGACCGAACAGGGCGGCGGAGAATACCTCCCGCTCGAACCGGGCGACACGCTCGACTTCTGACCCGCCGATTCGTTCTCGGCGGTCGGCACCGGCTCACCCGGTGTTCGGCCACCCCGGAGCATCGATGTCGGGCCAGCCGTCCGGCCAACCGGGCACGCCGCCGCCCGGCACGCCGCCGTCCGGCACATCGCCGCCGCCCGGCACGTCGCCGCCGCCCGGCACGTCGCCTCCGCCGGGCACATCGCCCCCGCCGGGCACGTCACCATCGTCGCCGCCGAGATCCGTCTCGCCGTCACCGGGTGCATCGCCCTCAGGCGGACCGACCTCGGTCGGCTCACTTGAGTCCCCATCGGGCGCATTACTCGGGGGCCCGCTGGGTCCGAGGCTCTCGGTGAACGGGTCGCCGCCGTACTTGGCCGCAGCGACCGACATGACCACAGGCCACATCCGGTGCCGCGCCGTCGCCGCCTGGCCGCTGTCGAAGGAGATGCCGCGCTGGTTCGCCTCCCCGTTCACGCTGACGACCGCCGCGGCCGTGGCGACCTTCGAGCTCGCCCCGACCATCCACGTGTCCTTCGCGCCATCCGTCGTGCCGGTCTTGCCGATGAGCGGCACGCGAGGCTCGGTGCCGTTCCATGACTGCTGAGCCGTGCCGCTCGTCATCACCCGCGCGAGCGCGTAATGCATCGCGGCGGCGACATCGGGAGAGACCGACTGCGTGCAGGTGGTCTTCGGCGGCGGGATCTCGGCGCCGTCGCGACCCACGATCCGGTCGATTGCGATCGGGGTGCAGGTGACCCCGTTGTTCGCGATCCCCGCGAACGCGACCGCCATGCTGAGCGGCGCGACCTCGTTGGTGCCGATCACCGCCGACGGGCCCTGGAAGAGCGGATCGCCGTCGGCGCGATGCACCCCGAACGCTTCGGCGGTCTTGCGGATGCCGCAGAGGTCGAGCCGCTTCGCCATGCCGACGAAGCCCGTGTTGATCGAGCCGATCGTCGACTCCAGCGCGCTGTAGTTGGCGCCGGACTCGTTCGCATCGTTTCTCGGGTTCCAGCCGCCCGCGAAGTGCGGACCCTCGCAGCTGTCCTGGAAGACGCCCCAGTTGCTCTTCGGACGCGAATCGACGCGTTCGCCGAGGCCGTGCCCCTCGTTGAGCCACTGCGCCAGCGTGAACACCTTGTACGAGGAGCCCGGCTGGAATCCGCTCGATCCGCCCTGCGCGTAGTCGGTGTTGTAGTTGATGCTCGTGTACTGCGGGCCGATCGCGAGCACCGCCGGGTCTTGGCTGTAGACCTTGTTCTGCGCCATCGCGAGCACGCGCCCGGTGCCGACCTGCACGCTCGACATCACCGCGCCGAGGTCCCATCCGGGATACGCCTGGGGCACGTTGTTCGCGATCGCGGTCTCGGCGGCGTTCTGCAGGTCGAGGTCGAGGGTGGTGTAGACGTCGTATCCGCCGCGGCGGAAATTCAGGAAACGCTCCTGCGCGTCCTCACCGAAGATGGGGTCGGTCTGCAGGATGTTCTTCACGTAGTCGCAGAAGTAGGCGCTGCCGGCCGCGGTCTGGCAGCCTGTGCTCGGTTCCATGATCGCGGGCTGCACCGGCGTCGCGATCGCCTCGTCGAACTCGGTCTGCGTGACCTTCTTCTGCTCGAGCATCTTCGTGAGGATGTAGTCGCGTCGCCTGGTGTTCTCCGCGTATCCGTTCGCCACCCCGTTCGTCTCGCTGTCGGGGCGGTCGAGCTGGAACTTCACCGGGTTGTTGACGATGGCCATGAGCGACGCGGCCTGCGCGAGCGTGACGCCCGCCGCACTGGTCGAGAAGTAGTAGTTGGCCGCCGCCTCGATGCCGTAGACCGTGCCGCCGAAGCCTGCGATGTTGAGGTAGCCGAGCAGGATCTCGTCTTTGCTGTATCGCTTCTCCACGCCGATCGCGAGGCGCATCTCCTTGAGCTTGCGGTCGATGGTGGTCTCGGTGGCCGTGTCGTAGCAGGCGAGCTTCGCCTCCTCGACCAAGGCATGGCGCTGGTCGGGGGTCAGCGCGGCCGACTCCTCATCCGACAGCCCGTCGAGCGCGGTCGCGCCCGCCTCGCGCTCGCACTCCTGTACCCGCACGTTCTTCACGTACTGCTGCGCGATCGAGGATCCGCCCTGGGTCTCGCGGCCGGTGGCGGTCGTCACCGCGGCACGCACGGTGCCCTGCAGGTCGATGCCGCCGTGGTCGTAGTACCGCGGATCCTCGCCCGCCACCGCGGCATCCTTCACGTACTGGCTGACCGCGTCCCAGCCGACCTCGACGCGATTCTGGTCGTAGAACGACGCGAGCAGCACCGGCGTTCCGTCGGATCTCGTCGCGTAGATGTCGCTCTTCTGGGAGAGCTCGCCGATCTGAAGGTAACTCGGGAGGTTCTCGAACATCCCGATGGTTCCGGATGCCGCGAGGCCGACGGTCGCGATCGCCGGTGTGATCCCGACCACGACGAGCGTGGCCGCCGCCGCACTCGCCGCGACGAGGCCGACGAGTCCGCCGATGACGCCCACGGGAGTTCGAGTCTCGGCGAAATCGCGATTCCGCTTGTTCCGTGCCTCCACGTTCACCCCTCACGCGAGTCCCACCGAGACGAGCCTGGTTCGGCATGGCGCGCCTTCGTCGTCGTTCCCAATGCAACCTCAGCGGCGGCCCGCTGTAAAGAGCCGTTCTGTGCGGGGATGCCTCGTGCGTACCCTCAGCGGCCTGGACTCGGCGACGTGGGTCGCAGCCAGACGTAGCCGAATCCCTTCAGCGTGAGTCCTTCGTGCCGAGTGCCGGTGAGGGCGTCGGTGCCGCCGAGCGTCGGCAGTTCGACCGTCTCCTCGCTCACGTTCACCGCCGCGACCACCTCGTCGTCGGTGTCAGCAGCGCGCCGGATCACCAGCACACGGTCGTCGAGCGGCTCCACCGACTGGTCGGCGAAGGGCGAGAACCCGGGGAGGGCGCGACGCACCTCGAGGAGCCGGCGCAGACCCTCCACCATGCCGGCTCTGCGCGGCGACGACACGAGCTCCGCCGCCAGCCGATCGGCGTCGAGTGCCTCGCGGTTGATGCGCCGCGGGATGTCGCTCTCCTCCATGCCCGTGTGGTCCTGACCCGACCCCAGCAGCGAGTGGTAGTAGATCGCGGGAACGCCGACGACGGACAGCAGGATGACGTGCGCCGCCAGCCCGCGGACGACGGCCGAGGCATCCGGATCGGGATCGTCGGGGGCGACGAGTGCGTCGAGATAGTTGGTGTTGAGCTCGTAGACGTCCTCGGTTCCGTCGGGGCGACGTGCCATCGAGACCCGACCGCCGCGGGCCAGGGTGCGTTGCACGAGGAGCCCGCGATCGGCGTCGGTGAGCAGACCTTCGGTCGGGCGCATGCCGATGCCGTCGTGACTGGCGAGGAAGTTGAACCACGTCGCGGTTTCGCTCACGGCGCCGATGCTTTCGGCCCACGCCGACAGCGCCGTCGCACGTCCGGTCACGAAGGCGTGCAGCACCAGCGGCGGAAGGGCGAACTGGTAGACCATGTGCGCCTCGTCGGCGCCGTTCCCGAAGTAGGAGATGTTGTCGGCGTGCGGGACGTTCGTCTCGGTGAGCAGCTGCGTCCCGGGTGCCAGCGCGTCGGTCAGCGCCCGCCAGATGCGGATGATCGTGTGGGTCTGCGGCAGGTGCATGCACGTCGTGCCCGACTGCTTCCAGAGGCATCCGACGGCATCGAGTCGGATCGTCGTGGCGCCGCGCGCGAGGTAACCGAGCAGGACGTCGGTCAGATCGAGCAGCACCGCGGGCGTGCTCGGGTCGAGGTCCACCTGGTCGGCTCCGAACGTGGTCCACACGCCGACCCTCGTGCCGTCGGGACGGTCGAACTCGTGCACGAGCGGGCTCGTTCGCGGCCTGACGACACGCGAATCGTCGAAGTCGGCGCCGGGCGCCAGGAAGTACCCGGCGTAGACGGCGTCGCCCGCCAGCCAACCGCGGAACCAGGGGCTCGACGCTGAGACGTGGTTCGCGATGAAGTCGAGCATGAGCGCGTGGTCGGCGCGCAGGTCGGCGATGTCCTGCCAGGTTCCCAGGTCGGGGTTGACGCGGCGATAGTCCACGACACCGAAGCCGTCGTCGGACGTCCAGGGGTAGATGGGGAGGAGGTGGACGTCGGTGACCGCGTCGCGCACGTGCTCGCGCAGCACGCGTGCGAGCGTGTGGAGGGGACTCTCGCCTGGGCGCCGGAACGCGTCGCCATAGGTGATGAGGTAGGCAGTGCTCTCGTCGGGCCGATCGCGGTCGGTGGGCCGCAGCTTCGGCGCCCATCGCTCGGCGAGCGCGATGATCTCGTCGAGCACGTCGGGACCCCGCTGCGCATACAGGCTCTCGACGAGCGGCGCGAGGCGCGCCCGGAGGCTCGCGACGTCCGGCTCGGTCATCGGCTCGACCCTCGAATCCGTCATGCGGATGCCCCGTCCAGGAGTCGTTCGACGAGCCGCAGACCGTGCGTGTCGAGCTCGGCGATGCGGTCGGAGAAGCCGCGCAGCCCCGGCGCGGCGAGCACGACGTCGGCCCACTCGTCGCGCAGCGCGAACTGCGGGCGCGCCACGAGGCAGTCGGGGTCGGTGGTCCAGAGGCGGCCGTGTTGCCACGCTCGCGCCTGCAGCGACATCGCGCCGCGAAGGCCCTGAGAGCCGTCCTCTCCGCCCTCGTGGAACGTGTCGGGCGAGATCCGCATGGCATCCACCAGTCCGACGCTGGGGAGGATGGGCGCGCCGCACCCGAGCAGGTAGGCCCGATCGCCCATCACCTCGCGGATGAGGCCGAGCCCCGAACGGTACGCCTCGACGGACCCTGCGTCGGGGTCGTGCCGCGGGCCCGGTACCGCGCCGGCGTAGAGGAAGTCCAGCTTCAGGTAGTCCACGCCGAGTTCCCTGAGCGAGGCGACGACCTCGCGCAGGTACGCCTGCACACCGGGATTCGTGAGATCGAGGCCGATGAGGTCGTCACCCCAGTTGCGGCCGGCCGGACCGGTGAGCCATTCCGGTTGCCGCTGTGCGGCGTCGGATCGTGAGCCGACGACGAACGGTGCGAGCCAGATGCCCGCGCGTCGTCCGTTGTCGCGGATCCGGGCGACCACGTCGGGGAGCGATCCGAAACGGGGGTTCGGCTTCATCCACTCCCCCGTGCCGAGGCTCCAGCCGTCGTCGATCTGCACCACGTCGACGGGGAGGGCGTGCTCGTCGATCGCGGAGAGGTTCTCGACGAGGTCGTCGGCGGTGACGTCCTCGAAGTAGCGGTACCACGTGCACCACACCCGCGGCGGCGTCCCCGTGCGGGCACCGGATGTCGCGCCGAACCTGTCGCCGAACTCCTCCAGCGCGCGGCGTCCTGCCGGTGAGCCGGTGCCGCCGACTGCGGCGGGCGAAGAGGCGGCGTCACCGGCATCCGTCGTCCAGATCTCCACCGGGGTCTCGGCGTCGACGACCACGCGATCGCCGAGCCACGCCGCTCGGATGGAAGGGACCTCCGTCGAGGCATCCATCGTGCCGTACGTGCGCACCGGACTGCCGTCGCCGGGGTCGACGACGAGAAGACCCTCGCCCTGCACGCCGTCGGTCAGCGGGCTGCCGGGACGGAACCGCATCAGGTGCTCCCGCTGCTGCGACGGCCGATGCGCGGGATCGACGCGGCCGTACCAGGTCGTCGGGCTCCAGCTCTGCCAGCCCTCGGCGTAGACGCGCCCCTCGGGTCCGACGGGAACCTCGTCGATCGTGGTCATGCGTCATCCTTCCGCGAGTCTGCGATCGCGTCGAGCACCAGGCCCTCCGGATGCACGGGCGCACCGCCCGCCTGCGCCGACCGCACGGCCGCGAACCCCAGACGGGCCGTGGCGATGACGTGGCGGGCGGAGTTCTCGGGCTCCCGGTCCTCGGCGATGGCACTGAGCAGCTCCCCCATCGCCCCCGCGAACCCGTCGGTGAACCACTCGCCTTCGAGGGGGAGACGGGTGACGCGGGCGCCGCGTTCCAGCTCGAGCCGGTCGCTGCCCAGGAGCACGCTGCCGCGAAGGGTGCCTTCGGTGCCGTGGATCCAGAACGGGCAGCCGCCGTGACGCGCGTGCGCGTTCCCGACGATGCGCAGTGACGCGCTCGCACCCGAATCGACGACCGCCTGGATCCCCGCGTGCCACGGGTTTCGGGCGTCGACGGGCTGGCCGGGCACGCGCGAGTCCTGTGCGCTCACGCTCGTCACGCGCGAGCCTTCGAGCCAGCATCGCGTGATGTCGATCCAGTGCACCAGGTAGTCGGCGAG
Source organism: Agromyces sp. NPDC058484 (assembly GCF_042720415.1). Lineage (NCBI taxonomy): Bacteria > Bacillati > Actinomycetota > Actinomycetes > Micrococcales > Microbacteriaceae > Agromyces > Agromyces sp. NPDC058484. The sequence continues at coordinate 505,555 of NZ_JBHXMP010000001.1, forward strand.
CAACATGTGGGGCACGTCGTCGAACGGTGTGCCGGCCAGGGGCGGAAGCGGCTTGTCGTGCAGGTGCGTCACGCCGACGACGTCGCCGATGGCGCCCCCTCGGATGAGGAGCGTCGCGAGCCGCCAGGCAGGCGCCCACCGCCCGTTCTGGTTCACCGCCACCTTCAGGCCGAGTTCACGCGCTTCCGCGAGCACGTCGTGAAGGCGGAGCAGCTCATCCTCATCGATGCTCAACGGTTTCTGGGCGAGCACGTGCTTTCCCGCCCGCACCGCGGATGCGATGAGGTCGAGCCGGCCGACCGGCCCCGTGGCGATGTCGACGACGTTCACGCGTTCGTCAGCGAGGAGCGCGTCGACCGTCTCGTGGACGGTTTCGATGCCGAACCTCGCGGCGAGCTCCTCCGCGTGCGCGGCCGTGCGCGAGGCGATCGCCGCAACGGGTATGCCCCATGCCGCATACGCGGGAAGGTGGGCGCTGCGTGCGATGGATCCGGCCCCGATGAGACCGACGCGCACCGGTTGAGAGGGCACATGCGGGCGGTGGTCGGGGAGGTCGTCTGTGGCATCCATGGAGTTCATGCCCCGTCGGAGAACCTCGTCGCGAGCCGGCGAGTCCGCTCCGCCAGCTCACGGATCTGCGAGTTGTCGGCGCCGAACACGGCCGAGCGCGTGCGGCCGTGCAGCGGATCGATCAGGTTGGCGGGCAGGTGGCGTGCGCCGAGGATTCCTCCGAGCACCGAGCCCACCGTGGCGCCGTTGGAGTCGGTGTCCCATCCGCCCGTGACGGTGTTGCCCACCCCGACCGCGAGGTCGTGCTCGCTCCACAGCAGGCCCGCGGTGATGAGGGCGGCGTTGTTGACCGTGTGCACCCACTCGTAGTGCCCGAACCGCTGCAGGATCGCCGCAAGCGCGGCATCCCAATCGAGGCCGTCGCGTCGCAACCCCCGCACGAAGCCGATCGACTCGGCCAGCCGTGATCGGCGGGGCACGACGGCGAGCGACCGCTCCACGACCACGTCGACGTCGTGCTCGACCAGCGAGCACGCGGCGAGGGCGGCGCTCCACATCTCGCCGTAGATGCCGTTGGCCCGATGCGACAGCACCGCGTCGCGGTAGGCCAGGCGTGCGGCCGCCCACGGCCGATCCGGATGCGTCCATCCGTAGGCGTCGCCCCGGATGAGCGCGCCGATCCACTCCCGGTACGGGTTCCGCCGTTCCCCCGCCCCGTGCGGCGGCACCCCGTGCAGAAGGTTCACGTATACCGCGCGCTCAGCCGTGTACACCCGGGCGTACGGGAGGAAGGCCAGCCAGGCGTCGGCGACGTCGGCCGTGGACAACGAACGCCCGTGCCGTTCGAGAAGCTGCAGCGTGAGGATCGTGTAGTCGATGTCGTCGTCGCGATCGGAGCCGTTCACGTTGCCGCGTGTCGTGCGCGGCCAGCTCTCCCGCAGCGCGAACGCCTCCTGCGACTGCGGGTCCGGCGGCGGAACATAGTCCCGGAGCGGAAAGGCACCTGCTCGATCGAGGTACTCGCGAATCCGGGCGCTCGTCCAGATCCGCCCCTCTTCGACCGGCTTGCCCACGTTGCATCCCGCGATCCGGCCGAGCCACGCGCCCTGGAATCGGTCGAGATCCGGCATCGTCCCTGCGGCATCCGCAGCCGGTCCGCTCTCGGCGGCGATCGCATCGAGGTCGTCGGGTTCGACGTACGCCCAGTCCTCACGCCGCGTCAGCTGTTCGAGCCGGCCCAGCATCCGCTCCGCCTCGGCGATGTCGGCGGCCGAAGTCACGTGCTCGAGTCCGGCGAGGTCGAACCCGCTCTCGCGTCGCTGCCGGACCTCATCCACGAGGAGGTCCTGCGCAGACAGCGGATCGTGCATCAGGGGTCCCTGTCAGCTCGCCGGCCGCAGCCGGTCGTCGACGGATCGCGCTGAGAAGGTCTGGTCGATCACCAGATGGCCGGCTCCTTGAATGCCGGCGTCCGAGCCGAGTGCGCTGGCCGCGACGAACAGCTCGCGCGTGGCCATGGGCACGGTCCGCTCGTAGATCCGGTCGCGCACGCTGTCCAGCAGCACCGACCCGGAGCCGCCCATGACCCCGCCGATCACGACCACCGCCGGGTTGAGCAGGGCGACCGAGGTCGCCAGCACGTCTCCGAGCAGCCTGCCCGCCCGCCTCGTGAGCTCCACGGCACGCGGGTCGCCGGCGGCTACCAGCCGGCTGACGTCGGTCGCGGATCCCGCGTCACGACCGTCGTCGCGAAGCATCCGTGCGATGGCCCCGCCGCTGGCCTCGGTGGCGAGGCATCCCGCTGCGCCGCAGGTGCAGGCATGGGCCTTTTCGCCTTCGACGATGCGGATGTGCCCGATGTCGCCCGCGCCGCCGGCGATCCCGCGTTCCGGTTGACCGTGCAGGATGATCCCGACGCCGATGCCGGTGCCGACCTTCACGAACAGCAGGCTGGGCGCCTCCGGGTACCGGTCGCGCGCCTCGCCGAGCCCCATGAGGTTCGCGTCGTTGTCGACGAAGACGGGCAGTCCGAGCAGGTCGCCCAGGGTTTGAGCGATGGGAAAGTCGTGCCACCGCGGCATCAGCGGCGGATTGTTCGGCCGCTGGGTGGCGTAACGAACGGGCGCCGGGATGCCGACCCCGACGCCCGCGACAGCCGAGAGCGGCCTCTCCGCGCGACCGAGCAGTTCGATCAGTCGTTTGGCGAGGCCGCGGAGCGTGACGCCCGGCGCTGCGGCGATATCGATCTCCGCCTGCGCTCGCATGATGACCCGGCTCCCCGCGTCGAGGAGTGCCAGGTTCGCGTGCGTCGCACCGATGTCCACCGAGAGCACCAGTTGCCCGTGCTCGTCGAAGCTGAGGATACGGGCCGGTCGACCGGTCGATGCCGCGACCTGCCCGGACTCCCGCACGTAGCCTGCGGCGATGAGCTGCGACATCCGCAGCGACAGAGTGGATCGCGAGAGCCCGGTGAGCTCCTGTACCTCGCGGCGCGTGCGAGCGCGCCCTGAGCGCACCAGCTCGAGGATCTCGCCGGCGCTTGCACTGCCCGTCGCGTTCGGCACGCGGATCAGCCCTTCTCCGCGCCGGCTGTCAGCCCGCCCGTGAGCAGGCGCTCGGTCAGGAAGAACAGCACGATGATGGGCAGGGTCAGCACCACGGATCCCGCCATCAGCACGGTGGTCGGAACTTCGATGCTGCCCGACAGCTGAGCCAGGCCCAACGACACCGTCCACAGGGGTCGCCGGTCGACGAGGAACAGAAGCGCGAAGAGGAACTCGTTCCACGCGATCATGAAGACGAACAGGCCCGTCGCCATGATCGACGGCATGGCCAACCGCAGGGTGATCCTGCGCAGCACACCGACGCGGGACAACCCGTCCATGAGCCCTGCCTCTTCGACCGACGCGGGCACCGTCTCGAAGTAGTTGCGCATCATGTAGATCGCGACCGGAACGGTTTGGGCGGCGTAGACGATGACCAGGCCGAGGAGAGATCCACGCAGGCCGATCCGCGTGAAGATCACGAACAGCGGAATCGCGACGACGATCGCCGGGAACAGGTAGGCCGCCAGGAACAGCGCGCTCACCTGCCGCGACCCGAAGAACGGCAGACGTGCGATCGCGTACGCACCGGGGATGGCGACCAGCAGGGCGAGGATGACCGAGCTGATCGCGACGATCGCGCTGTTCACGAGGAACGTGAGAAACCCTTGGCCACCCTCGGACACCGGGGCCAAGACGTCGATGTAGGTGTCGAGGGTGAGTTCGTCGAGGCTCGGGAGCAGCGATCCGGGGTTGCGCAGCAGGCTCTCGATGGGCCGCACCGAGAGCAGCAGCATGTAGAGGAACGGCACGAGCACGGCGATCAGGAACAGCGAGATGGTCACCCAGCGGATGATTGCGAGGATGAGCCGCTGGCGCTGCAGACCGGGGTGGCGGCGGCGTTGGCGCCGTTGGGGAACGGTGGCCTGCTCGTCGGCGAGGGCGACCGTGATGTCGGCGGTCATATCTTCTCCCCTCTCCGACGCATCACGAGCACATAGGTCAAGAGCATCGCGATGAGAATCAAGGCCAGCACGACGGATGTCGCGGACGCGGCGCCGACGTTGCGCTGCACGGTGAGCAGCTGGAAGATGCGCACGCTCGCGACCTCGGTTCCGGCCGCTCCGCCGGTGAGCAGGAAGATGTCGTCGAACTCGTTGAAGGTCCAGATGGTGCGCAGGATCGCGAGCACGCCGATGATCGGCACGAGCTGCGGCCAGATGACGTATCGGAAGGTCTGCCACGGCCCTGCCCCGTCGACGAGCGCCGCCTCCTCCGGTTCGGTGGACATGGCCTCGAGCCGGGCCATGAGGAACAGGAAGGCGAACGGGAAGTACCGCCATCCTTCGAAGACGATGACGGTGAGCAGGGCCGTCGGGATCGGGATCTCGAGCCCGAGCACGTCCCACTGCGCGACAGCCTGGGACAGGAACGGGATCGGGCGGTCCCACCCGAACAGGTTCTGCCCCCATTCGTTGACGATGCCGAACTCGGGGTTCAGCATGATCCGCCACACGAACGTGACGGCGACCACGGGCGCGACGTAGGGCAGGAGGAAGGCCGCACGAACGAACGTGCGGCCGGGGAAGGGCTTCCGCACGGCCATCGCCGCGACCGTGCCCAGGAAGAGCACGAGGATGACCGATCCGATCGTGTAGACGATCGTCGTGCCCAGCGCCGACCAGAAGTCGCCACTGGAGAAGACGAGGCGGAAGTTGTCGAGGGTGAAGTTGCTGAACGGGTTCTGCGTGCCGATCTGGATCAGGCTCAGCTTCTGGAAGGCGATCACCACCGACCAGAGGAGCGGGAAGATCACCACGGCGACCACGATGATGAGCGTCGGGGTCATCAGCAGCGCGCCGGTGCGCGAATCCCGCTGCGTGAGCGTGCGTCGCCGACCCGGTCGCCGGGCTCCGGGGAGCGGGGGCGTCGATGGGTCGCGGGTCTCGGTTGCCGTCATGGGAAGTTCCTCCTTACGGCGGGCCGTACCGGGGCGCCGGGCGAATCCGGGCCGGGCGCCCCGATCGGCGGTCAGAGGCCGAGGTCTTGCTTGATGGTGGTCGCCTCTTCGGCGGCTTGGCCGGCGGCGTCCTCCGCAGACGTGCCGCTGTTGATCGTCTCCGACAGCACGCCGGGAAGGACGAACTGCGAGCCGACGGCTCCGGCGAGCCCGCCGTATCCCTGCGGGATGCCCCAGCGGTCGAAGGAGTTCGGCGAGTCGAGCACCGCGGCGAGGGTCTCCTCCCCGAACACGGACGACAGCTGCGCCTTGGCGTCGACGCCCGCCTCGAGCTCCAGCCACCCGTCGACGAACGCGGTGGGATCGTCGGCGGTTCCCAGCCGGGTCGGGACCTTCCCCTCCGGAGCCTGCGCGAGCCAGTCGAGGTACGCGTCGCCCATCATGTGCTCGACGAGCCCGCGAGTCTCCTCGGACGCTCCCGTGAGCACCGCCCACGAGACGATCTCGCCGAACGACGCCGGCTCGCTGCCGCCCGGTCCTTCGATCGCACTCACGACCCCCGTGTTGGCGGCGAGGAAGCCCGGATCGGCCGCGCACTGCGGGCACGTCGGCAGCGCGTCGTTGCGCAGGCCCGCCAGCTCGTCGAGCAGGAACGACGACCAGACGACCATGCCGGCGCCGCCCGCGAAATAGGTCGCGCGCGTGGTGTCGGCATCCTGATTGCCCGCCACCGAGCCCTGCGTGATGAGGTTCGTGTAGAAGTCGATCGACTCGACGCACTCCGGGCTGTCGAGGAGGATGTCACCCTCGTCGTTCACCAGTTGGCAGTCGTTCGCGAGCGCGAAGTGCTCGAACGTCTGCTGCGTGAACGAGTCGGCGGGCGCCGTGGCGGCGACGATGCCCGCGACCTCCGGCGACTGCAGCGTCGTGGCGGCCTCGGTGATCGCCTCGTACGTGTTCGGCACGTCGAGACCGGCGGCCTCGAACAGGTCGGTGCGGTAGAACAGCAGCTGCGCCCAGCCGTCACTGGGCACCGAGAGCTGTGTGCCGTCGGACTGGGTCAGTTCGAGGGCGCGCTCGGAGAAGGTGTCTGCTCCGAGTGATTCGACGATGGCTTCCGCGGCGGCGGGATCGAGAACCCCGTCGTTGTTGAGCTGGTTGACGGCGTTGAGCGAAACCGCCGCGATGGCGTCGGGCAGTTCGTTCGAGGCGGCCGCCGAAGCGAGCACCGTCGACAACTGATCTTCGGCGAGGGCGACGAGCTCGATCTCGAGCTCGTTCTCCTCGGCGTACGCGTCGAGGAGGGCCTGTTGGACCTCGACGCGCTCCGCGATGTCTTCGACGGTCCAGATGAGCAGCTGGTCGTCGCCTCCGCCTCCGTCCTCGTCGGATGCGGGGGTGCAGCCCGCGAGCAGGAGGGCGGATGTCGCGACGGCAGCGAGGACGCAGGTTCGAACGGTGCGCATGATCACTCTTTTCGGTCTGGAGAACTCGCGGTGCATGGCGGCACTCGGTGGTCTTCATCGACGCGGATCCCGGGACCGCGGATCCTGGAACCAACGGTGCTGAGCAAATTGAACACCCGACTTATGTCGTGCCGCAAGACGTAATTGTCCGCGTTCACATCCGTGGGTCGAGGTTTCGAGGCTTCTTTATGCCGGATCATTGGACAAAGCATTGTGCCCAGCCGGGGGGTCACCTAACGTGAGTCCGTCGGTTTCGAAGGGCGGTCGTGGTGGGAGCACATGTGACCTTTCCCCGGGTGGCCACGGTGGCGGTGGTGCAAGAGCCCGACGCGCCGCTGGCCGACGGCCAGGTGCGCGTGCGCACGCTGTACTCGGGTATCTCAGCCGGCACCGAGCTGGCCGGCTACCGGGGCACGAGCCCGCACCTCACGAGACGTTGGGACCCTGACCTGCGGCTCTTCTTCGAGGGGTCGGCAGTGCCGTCGTTCCCGGTCACCGATCTCGGGTACGAGGAGGTCGGCGAGGTGGTCGAGGTCGCGGGCCCGCACGCCGGAGTCGCCCTCGGCGACCGCGTGTGGGGAACGTGGGGGCACCGCAGTTCCGCGGTGCTCGAGGCGACGGATGCCGCGAGGCGCGTGCTTCCCGACGACGTGGACCCGCGCATCGGGATCTTCTCCCACATCGGCGCTGTCGCCCTCAACGCGGTGATCGACGCCGACATCCACGTGGGCGAGATCGTCGCCGTGTTCGGGCTCGGCGTGCCCGGGCAACTCGTAGCGCAGCTCGCGCGCCTCAACGGGGGCCGGGTGGTCGCCGTCGACGGAATTGCCGCGCGATGCGACCTCGCTCTTCGACTCGGCGCGGAAGCGGCTCTGGACTCTGCCGAGCCGGTCGCAGAGCGCATCCGCGAGCTTTCCGAGGGCCGAGGCGCCGACGTGGCGATCGAGATCAGCGGCAGCGCGCGCGCACTCCACGAGGCGATCCGCTCCGTCTCGTACAACTCCCGCGTCGTGGTCGCCGGCTTCCTCCAGGGCGATGCCGTCGGCCTGCGGCTCGGCGAGGAGTTCCATCACAACCGGGTGCAGCTCGTGTGCTCGCAGATCTCCGCTTCGGCTGCGGCCGTCAGCCACCGCTGGGACCGGTACCGCCTCAATGCCACGGCGCTCCGCCTCGCCAGCGAGGGAAGGCTCGACGTGCTCTCGCTCATCAGTCGCACCGTGACGCTGAGCGAGATCGCCGAGGCGTACCGCGCGCTGGATCAGAACCCGCGCGACCAACTCCAGGTCGTGATCGACTTCACGTCATGAGCGCGACGGCGCGGCATCCGACCGCCGCCAGGTCAATCACGCAGGTCTATTCGTGAGGAACCCATGTCCCCATAGGCTCTACGCTATGGCGTCGTCGGCACCGGAAACGTCGGCACCGCGCTCGCGCGCAGCCTCGCTGCATTGCCCGAGGCATCCGTCACCCGGCCGCCGTCCGCAGCCGCCTGGCTTCCGGCCGGTGCTCCAGGCACCGCCGAAGTCCCCGCGGGAGTTTCGTTGAGGGCTCGAGCCGCGTGCCGACCGCATGCGCCGGAGAAACGAAAAGGACCCGCGAATCCTCGCGGGCCTTGCGCTGGGGTACCTGGACTCGAACCAAGAACAACTGAACCAGAATCAGCCGTGTTGCCAATTACACCATACCCCAATGGCCTGGAACCGAAGCCCCGGGCCGACATGCAACTCTAGCCTACGCATCGCACCCCGGCCAAACCGAGGCGGCGCTACCCGACCGTCGACCCGAGGCGCGCGGTCAACCCGTCGATGCGCTCCAGCGAGTCGATCTTGCCGAGGATCTGCATCGACTCGAAGAGCGGCGGCGACACGCGCCGGCCCGAGATCGCCGTGCGCACCGGGCCGAACGCGACCCGCGGCTTCAGGCCGAGCCCGTCGACGAGGGCGCCGCGCAGGGCCTCCTCGATCTGGTCGTGCGTCCACGCATCCGCGGGGAGCCGGTCGAGCGCTTCGCGCGCCGCCGAAAGCACGGCACCGGCGTCGTCGGGCAGGGCAGCGAGGGCGTCGTCGGCATATGACAGGCCCGCGGCATCCGTGAAGAGGAAACCGAGCATGCCGGGAGCCTCGCCGAGCAGCCCGATGCGCTCCTGCACGAGCGGGGCGGCCTCGACGAGCAGCGCCTCCTGCGCTGCGGTGATCGGGGTCTCGACCACGCCCGCCGCCTGCAGGTACGGCACCGTGCGCGCCGCGAACTCGGCGACGTCGAGCCGGCGGATCTGGTCGCCGTTGATCGCCTCGGCTTTCTTCAGGTCGAAGCGGGCAGGATTCGGGTTGACGTGTGACACGTCGAACGCCGCCACGAGCTCCTCGCGGCTGAACACGTCGCGATCGGCGGAGAAGCCCCAGCCGAGCAGCGCCAGGTAGTTGACGAGCCCCTCGGGCACGAAGCCGCGGTCGCGGTGGTGGAACAGATTCGACTCGGGGTCGCGCTTGGAGAGCTTCTTGTTGCCCTCGCCCATGACGTAGGGCAGGTGTCCGAAACGCGGGATGAACGAGGTCACGCCGATGTCGATGAGCGCGTGGTACAGCGCGATCTGGCGGGGGGTCGACGAGAGCAGGTCCTCTCCCCGCAGCACGTGTGTGATGCCCATGAGCGCGTCGTCGACGGGATTCACGAACGTGTAGAGCGGCACGCCGTTGGGGCGCACGGCGACGAAGTCGGTCGTCGACCCGGCCGGGAAGTCGATACGGCCGCGCACGAGGTCGTCGAATGCGAGCTCGACGTCGGGCACCCGCATGCGGAGCGCCGGCTGCCGTCCTTCGGCGCGGTACGCCGCCTTCTGCTCCGCCGTGAGATCGCGGTCGAAGTTGTCGTAGCCGAACTGCTTGGGCCGGCCGGCGGCCTCGTTGCGGGCGTCGATCTCGTCGGCGGTCGAGTAGCTCTCGTAGAGGTGCCCGGCCGCCTTCAGCTGCTCGATGACCCCGGCGTAGAGCTCACCGCGCTGCGACTGGCGGTACGGCTCGTTCGGGCCGCCGATGCCGATGCCCTCGTCCCAGTCGAGGCCGAGCCAGGTGAGGGCGTCGATGATCTGCTCGTAGCTCTCCTCGCTGTCGCGCGCGGCATCCGTGTCCTCGATGCGGAACACGAAGATGCCGCCGGTGTGGCGCGCGTACGCCCAGTTGAACAGGGCGGTGCGCACGAGTCCGACGTGCGGCGTACCGGTGGGCGACGGGCAGAAGCGAACGCGGATGTCGCTGCCGGAGGCCGTGGAGAAGGGGTGGGTTGCGTCAGACATACGCGTCCATGCTACCGACCGGCCGGGTCCTGCCGCGCCGGGTCCTGCCGCGCCGGGTCATGCGGTCGACGCGAGTTCCTGCAGCACCGCGAGGGTCGCACCGACCGCGGGGACCCGCTCGGCGCCCCGCGCGGTCACGAGGTGCAGCGAGCGCACGTCGGCGCGTGCGGTGGGCCTGGTCACGACGCCCGGATGCCGCGGCGACGCGTCGAGGGCGAGCGCCGGCAGCAGCGCGACGCCGAGACCCTGGGCCACCATGCCCTCGACGGCGACGAAGTTGTCGGTCTCGAACGCGATGCGGGGCGTGAAGCCCGCGACATCCGTGAGCTCGAGCAGGTGGCCGCGGCAGCGGGGGCATCCGGCGATCCAGGGGTCGTCGCCGAGCCTCGCGAGGTCGACGACGTCGGATGCCGCGGCCGGATGCCCTTCGGGCAGCACGAGCCGCATCGGCTCGTCGCCGAACGCGCGCACGTCGAGACCCCGGGCGCTCGCCCGGTGCGGGTCGTCGCGGTCGCCGGGATAGCTGAACGTGATCGCGAGGTCGGCCCGGTCGGCGCGCACCGCGGCGACCGCCTCGGGCGGCTCGGCCTCGACGTAGGTGACGGCGACGCCCGGATGCCGCGCGCCGAGGGCGGCGATAAGCCGCGGCACGAGCGTCGCCGACGCCGACGGGAATGCGACGAGCCTGACCCGACCGGTGCGGAGTCCGCGGATCTCGGCGAGTTCGCCCGCGGCGGCTTCGAGCGCGGTCGCGACGGCGTTGGCATGGCGGGCGAGCACGCGCCCCGATTGCGTGAGACGGATGCCGCGGCCCACGCGTTCGACGAGCGCGATGCCCGTGCGCTCCTCGAAGCGCCTGAGCTGCTGGCTCACCGCGGGCTGGCTGTAGCCGAGCGCCTCGGCGGCCGCCGTGAGCGAGCCGTGCTCGGCGACCTGCCGCGCCACACGCACGGTCTGCAGGTCGAGTGCCGCGGAGAGGTGCTCGACGGATGCATCGTACATGACCGAATCATAACCCGCTGTCATGTATGTGATCACTCACCTGTCGTTGTCGAATGGATGCCCCGAGCACAGACTGGCCGCATGGAATCCATGCGACAGCGATTCGACGCCGGCAGCGGCTACCTCGCCGCGTGCACGCTCGGCCTCCCCGCCGACGTCACCCGCGACGCGGTGCGACGCGACCTCGACCGGTGGGCCGTCGGCGGCGCGAGTGCACCGCAGTACTCGGCGATGCTCGAACGCGCGCGCGGTCACGCCGCGGCCCTCCTCGGTGTGGAGCCGAGCCGCGTCGCCACGGGGTCGCAGGTCTCTGTCTTCACCGGGCTCGCCGCGGCCTCCGCGCCGCGCGGCGCCGAGATCGTGTGCGTCGACGGCGACTTCTCCTCGGTCGTCGCGCCGTTCCTCGCCCGCGGCGACCTGCGCGTGCGGCACGTGCCGCTCGACGCGCTCGCCGACGCGGTGACCGGCGACACCTGGATGGTCTCGTACTCGCTCGTGCAGTCCGCGACCGGGGAGGTCGCAGATGTGGCATCCGTCACCGCGGCCGCCCGCGACGCCGGCGCCCGCGTGCTCGTGGACACGACGCAGGCGACCGGATGGATGCCGACCACCGACCTCGAGGCCGACCTGATCGTGTGCCACGCCTACAAGTGGCTCTCCGCGCCGCGCGGCGCCGCGTTCGCCGCGTTCTCCGACCGGGCGCTCGCCGAGCTCACGCCGTACGCGGCGGGGTGGTACTCGGGAGCCGACCCGTGGGCGTCCTGCTACGGGCCCGCGCTCTTCCTCGCCGATGATGCGAGCCGCTTCGACGTCTCCCCCGCGTGGCACGCGTGGGCCGGCGCCGAGGCCGCCCTCGGGTTCGCCGCCGCACTCGACATGCACGACGTGCGGCGGCACGACCTCGGGCTCGCGAACGCGTTCCGCGAGCGGCTCGGGGCCGCGGCATCCGACAGCGCGATCGTCACGTGGGCCGACGGCGACGGGGCCGACCTCGCGGCGCTCACCGCGGCGGGCATCACCGCGTCGGGTCGCGCCGGGCGTGCGCGGGTGGCCTTCCACGTGTGGAACGACGATGAGGACGTCGATCGCGCGGCCCGGGCGCTCGGGCGCTGAGAGCGGTCCGCCGTTCGGGCCGAAGCGTCGCAGGGGCATCCGCCGTTCTTCGAAGGTTCATTCGAGTGTCAGTTCGAATGAAGTTGGCGCGTGTCGTGCTGGGGCGGGTCATTTCATAGGCTGGCTGCACCCGCTCGCGGACGTCATGATGATGCTCGCTTCACCGGCCGCGTTGCGGACGGCGGTGATGTTGAGAATGATCATGGTCTTCCCGACGATTCGGATACGTAGGTTCTCGCGAGAGTCGAGCGTCCTCACGCGCACCACCCAGCTGTCCGCTTCGGGGAACTCCTTCGAAAGGGAGGCAGCCCACGCGACGCGATCCATCGTCGGCTCAAGGTTGATCACGCATCGGACGGTCGCCCGATCTCCACGGTCCTCAAGCGGACAAGGTTCCTGGACAATCTCTTGGCTCGTACCGAGCATTGCGTTGGCAGGGATGGTCTCCTCGACCCGGTCGTAGTACCCCGTCACCACCGTTGTGGCTTCCTCCACCGTGGCCGCAATCGCCCAAAGCGCATTTGGATGGTGCGGCCAGGCGAGCTTCACGTAAACAGATACTCAGAAGATTCATTCGAGTGACAGTGGGTGGCGAGACGATGGAGACATGCCAGAGACGCTCCCCGACTTCGCCGGAATCACCGGCGAGTTGCGCTCGCTCGGGCTCACCCCTGCCAGCTTCCACGAAGCGGATGACGCGACGCTGGTCACCGCGCTCGAGTCGATCTCGGCGCTGCGACACGAGGTCGAGCGGCATCAGGCGCTCGCGGCGGCTGAGGTCGCGCGGCGGTCGCGTGTCGGATTCGGCGTTCACGGGCTCGCCCGGCGAGACGGGCACACGTCGGCGGGTGCGATGCTGCAGTCGATCACCCGCTCATCCAAGCGCGATGCGGCTGCACTCGTCTCAGTGGGCACGATGGTGGCAGATGCCGAGGCGGCGGCCGAGTTCGAGCGCATGCGATACGACGACCCCGCCGCCGCGGCCGTGCTGCCCGAGGTCAACGCGCCTTGGTTCGCACCGCTGAGCTCGGCAGTGGTGGACGGCGATTTGACGGTCGCAGTCGCCGAGGCCATCAGGTCGGGCCTGGGCGAGCCCGGTGGCGACGCCGACGCAGCGTGCCTCACTGCCGAACTCGAAGAGCTCATTCCGAAGTGCCGAAACGCCCACGCCGATGCGGCGCGACTCGCAGCCCGGCAGGCCCGCGATCGCATCGATGCTGCGGGCGTCGCCACGCGTGCCGCCGTGCAGCACGACCAGCAGTTCTGGCGCGTGTGGGTCAAGCCCGACGGAATGGTCCGTGGCGAGTTCGAACTCGAACCCGAGTCGGGCATGCTCGTCAAGGCGGTGTTCGACCAGCTCACCCACCCACGACTCGTCGAACCGAAGGTGCGCCGCGGATTCGGCGATCCGGCGGTCGGCGACCGGGCGTTCGCCGATGCGCGGGCGATACGAGAGCGCAACGCCGCCGACGGGCTCGTGCAGCTGCTCCGGTCCGGCGTCAGCGTCGACCCGACCCGACTGCTGAACCTTCAGAAGCCCTCCGTTCGCATCGTGGTGAACGCGCACGCACTGGCGGCGGGCCGCGGCTCGGGCATGATTGAGGGCCACCCAGACCGACTGCCGATCGGTGCGATCCACACGGGCCTCTGCGAGGGATACATGCCGGTGCGATTCGACGACGGGGGCGCAGTCCTCGACCTCGGCCGAGACGAACGTCTCTTCTCCGCCAAGCAGAAGGCGCTCCTCGCGATCCGCGACGGCGGATGCATGGACCCCGAATGCAAGCGCCCGCCCTCGTGGACCGAGGCGCATCACATCGACCACTGGCAAAGCGACGATGGGCGCACCGACATCGCCGACGGCATCTTGCTCTGCCGACGCGACCATCTCAGGTACCACAACGAGGGGTGGGAGGTTCGGCGCGAAGGCGCGACGTACTGGCTGATCCCTCCTGCGGCGGTCGATCCGGGGCAGACACCGAGGTTGATGCGATCGAAGACGCCAGCCGACATCATGAATCCGGTTGATCCCGTGCGCCTGCCTGTTCCGCCGACACCGCGTCCTGTGCGGGAACCAGAGCCTGCGCGCTTCGCGGGATAGAAGTCTGCCCGCGCGCGAGTTGCGAGGCGGGCGAACAGGCCGCGCGATCAGGCGCCTGGCCTGCGCGCGTGCGCTCAGGCAACGCGCGATGCTCAGGCGATACGCACCATGCTCACGCGACGTTCAGCATGCTCGGCGACGGCAATCGTGCTTACCCGGCCGAGCGCACGGGGTTCGAGAGCGTGCCGAGGCCCGAGACCGTGATCTCAACCGTGTCACCGTCGACGAGGGGCCCGACGCCCGCGGGAGTGCCCGTGAGGATGACATCGCCCGGGAGCAGCGTGAACACGCTCGATGCGTACGACACGATCGCGGCCACGCCGTGCACCATGTCGGCCAGCCGCCCGTCCTGCCGGCGCTCGCCGTTCACGCTCGTCTCGATCGTTCCGCGCTCGACGTCGAGGTCGGTGTCGATCACCGGTCCGAGCGGGCAGAACGTGTCGAAGCCCTTGGCACGGGTCCACTGGCCGTCGCGGCGCTGCAGGTCACGGGCGGTGACGTCGTTCGCGATCGTGTACCCGAAGATCACGCCTGCGGTATCCGCTTCGCTCACGTTCTTCGCGATGCGCCCGATGACCACCGCCACCTCGCCCTCGTGCTCGACGCGCTCGCTCTGCGGGGGCAGCACGATCGCGTCGCCCGGACCGATCACCGAGGTGTTGGGCTTCATGAACAGCAGCGGCTCCTCGGGAGCCTCGCCGCCCATCTCGGCCGCGTGCTCGCGGTAGTTCTTGCCGACCGCGACGATCTTCGACCGCGGGATGACCGGTGCGAGAAGCTTCGCCTCGGCGAGCGGCACGCGCTCCCCCGTCGGGTCGTACCCGGCGAACATCGGGTCGGCCTTCAGCACGACGAGCTCGTCCTCCTCCTCGTCGACGATGCCGAATGCGATGGTGTCGTCGTGGGAGAAGCGCGCGATCTTCATTCGCTCAGCCTATTGTGCGGATACGGCCGAGGCGGCGGCTGCGGCGGCTGCGGCGGCTGCGGCGGGCGGGGCGGCTG
>NZ_JBHXMP010000002.1:0-74371 GCF_042720415.1 Agromyces sp. NPDC058484
CGCGGCCCGGCCCGCGGCCGCCGGGGCGTCGAACGCGAGCTCTCGGGCGACGACGCCCAGATGTCCGGCGATGAGAACCAGGGTCGCCAGAAGGGCCAGGGCGGCGATCGCCAGAACGGCGGCGACACGCAGCGCAAGGCCGCCGAGCAGGGCGGCAAGCCCGCTCGCGAACGCCAGGGTGAGAGCGACGGCAAGCAGGAGGAGGGCGGCCGCGGCCAGCAGGCCCGCGACGCGCAGCCGCAGCCCGAGGGCGAGGGCGGGCGACGCAACCGGTATCGCGACCGCAAGCGCCGCGGCCAGGGCGCCGGCGACGAGCTCGAGCCCGAGATCCTCGACGACGACGTGCTCATCCCCATCGCCGGCATCCTCGACGTGCTCGACAACTACGCGTTCGTGCGCACGACCGGCTACCTGCCCGGGCCGAGCGACGTCTACGTCTCGCTCGGCCAGGTGAAGAAGTACAACCTGCGCAAGGGCGACGCGGTCGTCGGCTCGATCAAGCAGCCGCGCGAGGGCGAGTCGAACAGCCGCCAGAAGTACAACGCCCTCGTCAAGGTCGACTCGGTGAACGGCCAGACGCCCGAGGAGTCCGCGGCCCGTGTCGACTTCCAGAAGCTCACGCCGCTCTACCCGCAGGAGCGCCTGCGTCTCGAGACCGAGCACACCAAGCTCACCCAGCGCATCATCGATCTCGTCGCCCCGATCGGCAAGGGCCAGCGCGGCCTCATCGTCGCCCCGCCGAAGGCGGGCAAGACGATCGTGCTGCAGCAGATCGCGAACGCCATCTCGATCAACAACCCCGAGGTGCACCTCATGGTCGTGCTCGTCGACGAGCGCCCCGAAGAGGTCACCGACATGCAGCGCACGGTGAAGGGCGAGGTCATCGCCTCGACCTTCGACCGTCCGGCCGAAGACCACACGACCGTCGCGGAGCTCGCCATCGAGCGTGCGAAGCGTCTCGTCGAGCTCGGCCACGACGTCGTCGTGCTGCTCGATTCGATCACCCGGCTCGGTCGTGCCTACAACCTCGCGGCACCGGCATCCGGTCGCATCCTCTCCGGCGGCGTCGACGCCTCGGCGCTGTACCCGCCGAAGCGTTTCTTCGGTGCCGCGCGCAACATCGAGAACGGTGGCTCGCTCACGATCCTCGCCACCGCGCTGGTCGAGACCGGCTCGAAGATGGACGAGGTCATCTTCGAGGAGTTCAAGGGCACCGGCAACTCCGAGCTGCGCCTCTCGCGCCAGCTCGCCGACAAGCGCATCTTCCCGGCGGTCGACGTGAACGCGTCCTCCACTCGCCGTGAGGAGATGCTGCTCTCGCCCGACGAGGTGAAGATCACGTGGAAGCTGCGCCGCGCCCTCGCAGGCCTCGAGCAGCAGCAGGCCCTCGAGGCGGTGCTCGGGCGCCTGAAGGAGACGCAGTCCAACGTCGAGTTCCTCATGCTCATGCAGAAGTCGATGCCGGTCGCCAACGGCCACGGCAACTCGCACGGGCACGAGACCGATCACCGCTGAGGCATCCGTGTTCGAATCGGTCCAGGCCCTGCTCGCCGAGCACGGCGAGCTCCAGGAGGAGCTCGCCGACCCGGCGCTGCACGCCGACGCCGCGCGCGCGAAGAAGGTGAACCGGCGCTACGCCGAGCTCAGCCGCATCGTGCACGCCCATGAGGTGTGGCAGCAGGCGGGTGACGACCTCGAGGCGGCACGCGAGCTGGCCAAGGAGGACGACGCGTTCGCCGAAGAGGTGCCGAGCCTCGAGGAGGGCCTCGCGAGCGCGCAGGAGCGGCTGCGCCGCCTGCTCATCCCGCGTGACCCCGACGACGGCCGCGACGTGATCATGGAGATCAAGGGCGGCGAGGGCGGCGCGGAGAGCGCCCTCTTCGCCGGTGACCTGCTTCGCATGTACATGCAGTTCTCGCAGTCGAAGGGGTGGAAGGTCGAGCTCCTCGACCAGAACGAGTCCGACCTCGGCGGCTACAAGGACGTGCAGGTCGCGATCAAGTCGAACGCGACCGATTCCTCGCAGGGCGTCTGGGCGCACCTGAAGTACGAGGGCGGCGTGCACCGCGTGCAGCGCGTGCCGGTCACCGAGACGCAGGGCCGCATCCACACGTCGACCACGGGCGTGCTCGTGTTCCCCGAGGTCGACGAGCCCGAAGAGGTCGACATCAACCAGAACGACCTGAAGATCGACGTGTACCGCTCATCGGGGCCCGGGGGCCAGTCGGTGAACACCACCGACTCCGCGGTACGCATCACGCACCTGCCCACGGGCATCGTCGTGTCCATGCAGAACGAGAAGTCGCAGCTGCAGAACCGCGAGGCGGCGATGCGCGTGCTGCGCGCCCGGCTCCTCGCGCGCCAGCAGGAGGAGCAGGCGGCCGCGGCATCCGACGCCCGCAAGTCGCAGATCCGCTCCATGGACCGTTCCGAGCGCATCCGCACGTACAACTTCCCCGAGAACCGCATCGCCGACCACCGCACCGGCTACAAGGCGTACAACCTCGACCAGGTCATGAACGGAGCGCTCGACCCGATCATCGAATCCGCCGTCCAGGCCGACGAAGAGGCGCGGCTCGCCGCCATCGGCGACGAATGACCGCCGACCTCGTGATCCGGCCCGCCGCGGCATCCGACTGGGCGGCCATTCTTCCGATCTTCCAGCACGTGGTGAGCGAGGGCGAGACCTACGCCTACCCGGCATCGCTGTCGTCAGCCGACGCTCGCGCACTCTGGATGGAGCAGCCCCCTGGGCTCACCGTGGTCGCCGAGATCGACGGCGTCGTCGTCGGCACGGCGAAGATGGGGCCGAATCGACCGGGTCATGGCGATCACATCGGCACTGCGTCCTTCATGATCGACCCCGCGGCACGCGGCGCGGGCGTCGGCCGGGCGCTCGGCGAGTACGTCATCGACTGGCATCGGCGCCGTGGCTTCGAAGGCATCCAATTCAACGCGGTCGTCGCGTCGAACGAGGCGGCAGTCCACCTCTGGACGTCGCTGGGCTTCGAGGTCGTCGGCACCGTGCCGAACGCCTTCCGTTCGCCACGCCACGGCCGCGTGGGCCTGCACGTCATGTTCCTCCCGCTCTGACAGATGAGTGGAGGCATCCGACCGGTGCGCTCAGATGTGCCAGTCGTGCCAGTCGTGCACGCCGCGCGCGGCGTCGGCGGTCTCATGCGAGAGCGGCTTGAAGGTGGCGGGGATCCCGACGATGAGCGAGTGCGCCGGGGCGTCCTTCGTCACGACCGCGTTGGCGCCGATCGCGCTCCAGGCGCCGATCGTCACGTCGCCGAGCACCTTCGCGCCGGCGCCGACGGTCACGCCGTCCTGGAGGGTCGGATGCCGCTTCGCGCCGCGGGGTGCGCCGCGGGGCGCCTTCCCGCCGAGCGTGACCCCGTGGTAGAGCATCACGTCGTCGCCGACGACGGCCGTCTCGCCGATCACGATGCCCATGCCGTGGTCGATGAAGAACCGCCGGCCGATGCGGGCGCCGGGATGGATCTCGACGCCAGTGAGGAAGCGCACGAGCTGCGAGCCGAGCCGTGCAGGCAGCCGGAACCCGGCGACCCAGAGCCCGTGCATGACGCGGTAGCCCCAGATGGCGTGCAGCCCCGAATATGCGAGCACCACCTCGATCGCGCTCCGCGATGCCGGGTCGTGTGCACGTGCGGTCGCGATGTCTTCCCTGAGCCGGGCGAGGATTCCCACCCGATCAGTCAAGCAGACCTTCGTAGAGCACCGACGACAGGTAGCGCTCGCCGAAGCTCGCGAGCACCACGACGATCGTCTTGCCGGCATTCTCGGGGCGCTTCGCGAGCTCGACGGCCGCGTACACGGTGGCGCCCGACGAGATGCCGCCGAGGATGCCCTCCTCGACGCCGAGCCGTCGTGCCGTGGCGACCGACTGGTCGATGTTCACGTCGATGATCTCGTCGTAGACGTCGCGGTCGAGGATCGCCGGTACGAAGTTCGCCCCGAGTCCCTGGATCTTGTGCGGGCCGGGCTGGCCGCCGTTGAGGATCGGCGACTCGGCGGGCTCCACGCCGACGACCCTCACGTCGGGCTTGCGCTCCTTCAGCACCTGGCCGACACCCGAGATCGTGCCGCCCGTGCCGATCCCGGAGACGAAGATGTCGACGCCGCCGTCGGTGTCGTTCCAGACCTCCTCGGCCGTGGTGCGTCGGTGGATCTCGACATTGGCCTGGTTCTCGAACTGCTTGGCGAGCACCGCGCCGGGCGTCTCGGCGACGATCTGCTCGGCGCGCGCGACGGCGCCCTTCATGCCCTCGCCGCCCGGCGTGAGCACGAGCTCGGCCCCGTAGGCGCGCAGCAGGCCGCGGCGCTCCCGGCTCATCGTCTCGGGCATCGCGATGATCACCCGATAGCCGCGCGCGGCGCCGACCATGGCGAGCGCGATGCCGGTGTTGCCGCTGGTGGCCTCGACGATCGTGCCGCCGGGCTCGAGCTCGCCCGACGCCTCGGCCGCGTCGACGATCGCGATGCCGAGGCGGTCCTTCACGCTGGCGGACGGGTTGTAGAACTCGAGCTTCGCGAGCACCGTGGCATCCGCGCCGTCGGTGACGCGGTTCAGGCGCACGAGGGGCGTGCGGCCGAAGACCTCGGTGATGTTGTCGTAGACCTGGGCCATGGTGCTTCCTCTCGGGTGCGCTGCGCCGGCTGACGCCGCGCTCAGCCTACGGCGGCGCTCTCTCACGGTCACGTGCGTTACATTCCGTTTCATGGATGGACGTCATGGATGAGCGGATGCCGCCGCACGGCGCCCGCGAGCTGCGCGCCGTGCGCGACGAGACGGTGGCGCGGCTCGCGGCTGCGGGGGTGCCCGATCCCGAGGTCGACGCCGAGCTCCTGATCGGCCACGTGCTCGGCCTCTCGCGGGGCGGCGTGCAGGCGCAGCTCGTGATGGGGGCGGAGCTCGGAGAGGCGGATGCCGCGGCGCTCGAGCCGCTGGTCGCGCGCCGTGCCGCGCGCGAACCGCTGCAGCACCTCACGGGGCGCGCGGCGTTCCGCTCCCTCGAGCTCGCGGTCGGGCCCGGTGTCTTCGTGCCGCGCCCCGAGACCGAGCAGGTCGTGCAGCTCGCGATCGATGCGCTCCGCGCGACGGCGGAGCCCGAGCCGATCGCGGTCGACCTCGGCAGCGGCAGCGGGGCGATCGCCCTCGCGATGGCAACGGAGGTTCCGCACGCGCGGGTGTGGGCGGTCGAGAACTCGCCCGAGGCGTTCCCGTGGACGCGCCGCAACGTCGAGGAGGTCGACGCACCCAACCTCGAGCTCGTGTTCGACGACCTCGCGAACGCGCTGCCCGCGCTCGACGGACGGGCGGCCGTGGTGATCTCCAATCCGCCGTACGTGCCGGCGGGCGAGGTTCCGGCGGACCCGGAGGTGCATCTCCACGATCCCGAGGCGGCGCTCTACGGCGGCGTCGACGGCCTCGACGTGATCCGGGTGATCTCGCACCGGGCCGCCGGGCTGCTGCATCCCGGCGGCATGCTCGTGCTCGAGCACGCCGAGACGCAGTCGGCACCGATCGCCGCGCTCCTCGCGGCCGACGGGTGGCGGGCGATCGCACATCACCGTGACTTCACCATGCGCGACCGGGCGACGACCGCCGTGCGCTGAACGCGATCAGGTGCCGCGGGCCGCCTTCTCCCGTGCGTGCTTCTCGCGCTCGAGCGCGTGCTTGATCGCCTCGCGCTCGCGTTTCTGAGCTTCGCGCAGCGCCTTCTCGGCCTCCCGGCGCGCCTTGGCTGCCTCGCGCACCTTCGCATCGCGGGGCAGGTCGAGCTGCGGGGGGAGCGGCGTGGCCGAGACCACGGGCACGCCGGACTCCACGCGCCCGATGTGGTGCTCGATGCCGTCGAGGATGCGCTGGAGGCCGAACTCGAAGTCGTCATCGGTGTCGATCGAGCCGGTTCCCGGTTCGGAGACGTACCCGCCCGCGGCGAGCAGCGGGCTGAGGTACGGGAATCGTTCGGGGGTGACGAGCTCGGTGAGCACCTCGAAGAAGTTCTCGCCAGAGACATCCGCCGGGTCGGATGCCTCGGCCGCGGCACCGAGGTCGCGTTCCTGTGCGCTCGTGGCTCGCACGTAGCTGGTGCACAG
The DNA here is from genome assembly GCF_042720415.1 of Agromyces sp. NPDC058484. Classification (NCBI taxonomy): domain Bacteria; kingdom Bacillati; phylum Actinomycetota; class Actinomycetes; order Micrococcales; family Microbacteriaceae; genus Agromyces; species Agromyces sp. NPDC058484. Next base: position 6,124 of record NZ_JBHXMP010000002.1, read on the forward strand.
CAACAGGGCCGACATCTTCTCGCCGTCGGTCAAGGGGAGTGAGCGGACCTCGCGGAGGAACCAGTCGACGATCGTGAGGCTGTTCGGCGTGATCGGCGCGCCCGAGATCGGGACGTCGACGAGCCACGGGTGCTCACGGTATGCGGTGCGCAACGCGGACACCCAGGCCGTGATCCCGTCGCGCCAGATGCGCTCGACGGTTTCGTCGGGCACCGCGATGAGGGTCGCGTCCTCCGCCATGAGCAGGATCAGGTCGTCCTTGCTCGTCACGTATCGGTAGAGCGACATGGTCGTGAATCCGAGCGAAGCGGCGACCCGGCTCATCGACACCGCGCCGAGCCCTTCGGCGTCGGCGATCTCGATCGCGGCCTCGACGATGCGCTCGATGGAGAGTTCGCGTTTCGGCCCGCGTTGCGGGTTCGCGGCGATGCCCCATGCGAGCGCGACGCCCCGGGGCAGCTCGGGGTCGGGTCGACCGGTCTCGTGCGGCGTGGACTTCGACATCTGCTCCCGTTCCGACTGCTGTTGACGATCAGTCTAGAACTGTGTATTACTTAAACGACAGTGCAGTGCATAAACAGTTTGCCACCTACGCAGACGACGACCATGGAAGGATTTCCGATGACTCTCGCCATCGACGCTCGCGGGCTCCGCAAGCGCTTCGGTCGCACCGAAGTGCTCTCGGGGCTCGACCTCGCGGTGCCCGCCGGAACCGTACTCGCCCTGCTCGGGCCCAACGGCGCGGGCAAGACCACGACCATCAACGTGCTCACGACGCTCGTGCGTCCCGATGCCGGCAGCGCCCGTGTCGCGGGATTCGACGTCGCGGCACAGCCGGAGGAGGTCAAGCGCCGCATCAGCCTGACGGGGCAGGCCGCCGCCGTCGACGAGGTGCTCACGGGCATCGAGAACCTCGTGATGATGGGGAGGCTCTCGGGCCTGTCCCGTCGCGACGCCCGGGCACGGGCCGCCGAACTCCTCGAGCGGTTCGACCTGACGGATGCCGCGGCCCGACGTGTCGGCGCCTACTCGGGCGGGATGCGCAGGCGACTCGACCTCGCGCTCAGCCTCATCCTCGCCGTGCCCGTGCTGTTCCTCGACGAGCCGACCACGGGCCTGGACACCCGAAGCCGGCAGGAGTTGTGGAGCGTCATCCGCTCGCTCGCCGCAGACGGCACGACCGTCTTCCTCACCACGCAGTACCTCGAGGAGGCCGATCGCCTCGCCGACCGCATCGCCGTGCTCGATCGCGGCCGGGTCGCCGCCGAAGGCACGGCGGACGAGCTGAAGGCCCGCATCGGCGGCGACGTCGTCGAACTCCGCGACGCAGACGGGGCCCTCCTCGTCGAACTCCCGACCGATGGCAGCGTGCACGGACTCCGGGCCGCGATCGACGAGCTCGACCGAACGCCCGCAGCCGCAGCCGAGGGCGTCGCCGTCTCCATCCGCCGCCCCAGCCTCGACGACGTGTTCCTCGCGATCACGACCGGCGGCGCGGCATCCTTCCCCGTACTCCTCGAAACGAAGTGACGACATGACCACGATCGCAACCACCCGCCCACGCCTCGGCGCGCTCACCGCCGAGTCCACGTTCGTCTCCCGCAGCTTCATCCACTCCGTGCGCGACGTCGAGGCCCTGCTCATGGCCGTCGTGCTGCCGACGATGCTCATGCTGATGTTCACCTTCATCTTCGGCAACGCCATCGACCCGTCGGGCGGCTACGTCGACTACGTCGTGCCGGGCATCATCCTGCTCTGCGCCGGGTTCGGCGCCTCGTCGACGGCCATCGCCGTATCGCGGGACATGACGACGGGCATCATCGATCGTTTCCGCACCATGCCGATCCGAAGCGGCGCCGTGCTCACGGGCCACGTCGTCGCGAGCCTCGCGCGCAACCTGGTCGCCACCGCCGTGGTGATCGCGGTCGCGCTCCTCGTCGGCTTCCGGCCGGTCGCGTCGCCGCTCGAATGGGCCGGCGCGTTCGCGATGGTCGCCCTCTACATCCTCGCGATCACCTACCTGTTCGCGGCGATCGGGCTGGCCGCGTCGAGCTCCGAGGCGGCAAGCGGCTACGGATTCATCCTGCTGTTCCTGCCATACATCTCGAGCGCGTTCGTGCCGGTCGACACGATGCCCGGGTGGCTGCAGTGGATCGCCGAGAATCAGCCGATCACGCCCGTCATCGAGACCATCCGAGGGCTCCTCATGGGCACCCCCACCGGCGACTCGGCGTGGTGGGCGGTGGGCTGGTGCCTCGGCATCATCGCCGCCAGCGCGATTTGGGGCGCGTGTCTGTTCCGGCGGAAGTCGGGCCGCCGCTGACGACGACGGACGACGCGGCGGCGGATGCCGCGGGCGACAGTTGCCCGCGGCATCCGTCGCCTCCGTCGCACCATCGGGCGGCCAGGGTGCGACGGGCCCCCTGGTCTAGACTCGGCTGGTCATGACTGCCATCTACGACTGTTCGGTCGAATCCCAGCTGCTCGAGGGAATGCGGCTCGCCCGCGCCGCCATCGGACGCGGCGAGCTCGTGGTGCTCCCCACCGACACGGTCTACGGCGTCGCCGCCGATGCGTTCGTGCCCGCAGCCGTCGCCCGGCTGCTCGAGGCGAAGGGCCGCGACCGCACCTCGCCGCCTCCGGTGCTCATCCCGGGCATCCCGACGCTCGACGCGCTGGCGAGAGACGTGCCGGAGCCGGTGCGGCGGCTCGTGAGCGAGTTCTGGCCCGGCGGCCTCACCGTGGTGCTCCACGCGCAGCCGTCGCTCACGTGGGATCTCGGCGAGACCCGCGGCACGGTGGCCCTGCGCGTGCCGGCCAACCGCATCGCGCTCGAGCTGCTCTCCGAGACGGGCCCGCTCGCGGTGTCGTCGGCGAACCGATCGGGCGAGCCTTCGGCGCAGTCGGCGGGCGATGCCGAGGCCATGCTCGGCGACGCTGTCGCCGTGTACCTCGACGGCGGGGTCGCCGGCGGGCAGTACGAGGCGATCGGCGAGCGTCCCGGCGACACGTCGTCGACGATCGTCGACGCCACCGGCCTCGACGCCGACGGCGGAGTGCTGCGCATCGTGCGCGCGGGCGTCATATCGCGTGAGCGGATCGCGGCCGTCGTCGGCGAGGAACTGCTCGACGCGGCATCCGGCACCGGCGAGGCATCCGGTACCGGCGCGGCCGCCGGCGACGCAGCGGATGCCACGCAACCATGACCCTCTTCCTCGCGCTCGCCCTCGTGGCCGCGCTCGTCACGTTCGGCGGCTCGGTGCTCGTGTGGAAGCTCAGCCTGAAGTACCGGCTGTACCCGAAGATCCGCGAGCGCGACGTGCACACGCGCCCCACGCCGCGGCTCGGCGGCATCGCCATGTTCGTCGGCATCGTCGCGGCGATCGCAGCGGCCGCGTTCGTCTCGACGTTCGGTTCCACGCGCTTCTCGATCGTCTCGATCGTGTTCCAGAACCCGTCGCAGATCCTCGCGATCCTCGGGGCGGCGCTGCTCATCGTGCTCATCGGGGTCGCCGACGACATCTGGGATCTCGACTGGACGACCAAGCTCGCCGGGCAGTTCATCGCGGCCGGACTGATCGCCTGGCAGGGCGTGTCGATCGTGTCGCTGCCGATCGGCGGCATCACGGTCGGCTCATCGTGGATGAGCGCGACCATCACCGTCTTCACGATCGTGCTCGTGATGAACGCGATCAACTTCATCGACGGGCTCGACGGACTCGTCGCAGGCGTCGCGCTCATCGCGAACGGGGTGTTCTTCCTCTACACCTACCTGCTCGTTCAGCAGACGTCGCCGCTCAACTACTTCAACCTCGCGTCGCTCATCGCGATCATCCTCGTCGGCGCGTGCGCCGGATTCCTTCCGCTGAACTGGCATCCGGCCAAGCTCTTCATGGGCGACGCGGGGGCGCTGCTCATCGGCCTGCTGATGGCCACCTCGGCCATCTCGGTCACGGGCCAGCTGAATCCCACGGGCGTCGGATTCGACCAGCTCTTCGCGGCGTTCATCCCGATCCTGTTGCCGTTCGCCGTGCTGGTCATCCCGTTGCTCGACTTCGGCCTCGCGGTCGTGCGGCGCCTGCGGGCCGGCAAGTCCCCGTTCGCGGCGGACCGCAAGCACCTGCATCACCGGCTCCTCGACATGGGTCACTCGCACCTCAACGCGGTGCTCATCTTCTATGCGTGGACGGCCGTCGCCTCGGTCGGATGCCTCCTCACCTACGTCTTCCCCGTCTACTTCGACATCGACTCCGGGTGGGCCTTCCTCCTGCTCGGGATCGGCTTCCTCGGCTGCGCGGCGGTCACCCTCGCGCCGCTCGGTCGCCGCAAGCGACTGACGGTCGCCGCGGAGGCGAAGACGAACCGAGCGGATGCCACGGCGTACGACGAACTCGAGCCGTCTCCGGCCGGCGACCGCACACCGGGTCCCGATCAGGCTCCGCCGGTAGAATCGGGCGACCCCGAACTGGAGCACCATGACCGACCGACGTCCTGACCCCGAAGCCCGCACCCCGACCTCGAACCCGGTGCTCCTCAGGGCGCTCGCCTGGGGCGGCGTGCTCGCAGCGATCGTCCTGGTCGTCAGCGGCATCCTCGGATTCGTCTTCGCCGGCACCGAGGGCCTCGTGAGCGCCCTTCTCGGCACCGTCATGGCCGTCGTGTTCATGGGCATCACCGCCGCGAGCATCCTGCTGGCCAACCGCTTCGCGTCGAGCGACGTGTTCGTCGGCGTCTTCTTCGGCATCGTGCTCGGCGGCTGGCTGCTGAAGTTCATCGTCTTCATCGTGCTCGTCGTGCTGCTGCGCGACGCGCCCTGGCTGAACCCCACGGTGCTGTTCCTGAGCCTCGTGGCGGGCGTCATCGCATCGCTCGTCGTCGACCTGCTGGTCGTCGCGAAGTCGCGCATCCCGTACGTCAGCGACGTCGAGCTCCCCAAGGCGCCGACCGACGACTGAGCTCGTCCGCGATTCGTCCGCACACCGAAGTTCTTGCTAGAGTGATCGGGATCCCCCACGGCTTCCGCCCGGCTTCGGCCTGTGCGGAATCCGATCCATGTTCGTCGTCGCGAGAGCCGAGCTCCACGCCCCGAAACAGGAGATAGCGCTGCTAGCTACCGCTGTGAACCTGCTGGTTCCGACCGCAACCGATGACGGTGAGTTCCACGGTCCGTCGATTCTGGAGTTCTTCCCGGGCGCCCTGCTCTTCGAGGGCACCGTCTTCGAGATCAACCGCATCACTCTCGTCCGCTTCATCGCGGTCGTCGCGCTCATCCTCGTCTTCTGGCTCGGAACGCGCAACATGCGCGTCGTGCCCGGTCGGTTCCAGAGCCTCGTCGAGATGGGCCTCGACCTCGTTCGCGTGAACATCGCCGACGACCTGCTCGGCCGCAAGGACGGCAAGCGGTTCCTGCCGCTGCTCACCACGATCTTCTTCATGATCCTGTTCATGAACCTGACCGGTGTCATCCCCTTCCTGAACATCGCAGGCACGTCGGTCATCGGCGTGCCCCTCGTGCTCGCGATCGTCGCCTACGCCGTCTTCATCTACGCGGGCGTCAAGAAGAGCCCGAAGAACTTCTTCAAGAACTCCCTCTTCCCTGCGGGTGTGCCGTGGCCGGTGTACATCATCGTCACGCCGATCGAGTTCATCTCGACGTTCGTGATCCGTCCGATCACGCTCACGCTCCGACTCATGATGAACATGATCGTCGGACACCTCCTGCTCGTGCTCTTCTTCGCGGCGACGCAGTTCTTCGTCTTCCAGCTCAGCGGCTGGTGGACCCTGCTCGGCGTCGGGAGCCTCGCCTTCGGCCTCGTCTTCACCCTGTTCGAGGTGCTCGTCGCCGTCCTGCAGGCCTACGTCTTCGCACTCCTCACCGCGGTCTACATCCAGCTCGCGGTGGCAGAAGAGCACTGAGCTCGGGCACCCCGCCCGGAACATCCCTAGGAAAGGAAAAACCCAACGTGGACGCAACTACCGTTCTCGCTGAGATCAACGGCAACATCGCGACGGTCGGCTACGGCCTCGCCGCGATCGGCCCGGCCATCGGCGTCGGCATCGTCGTGGGCAAGACGATCGAGGGAGTCGCCCGCCAGCCCGAGCTCGCCGGCCGCCTCCAGGTCCTGATGTGGATCGGCATCGCCTTCACCGAGGCGCTCGCCTTCATCGGCATCGCCACGTACTTCATCTTCGTCTGATCCATCCGTCGCAACTGAGGAGGCCAATGTGCTGCACGCAGTACTGAGCGCTGCAACCGAGGGTGGCGAAGCGAGCCCCAGCCCGGTGATCCCGGAGTGGTACGACATCATCTGGTCGACCGTGTGCTTCGTCATCATCCTCGTCTTCTTCTGGAAGTACGTGCTGCCGCGCGTCCAGAAGCTGCTCGACGAGCGCGCCGAGGCGATCGAGGGCAACATCGCGAAGGCCGACGAGGCACAGCGCAAGGCGGAGGCCGCCCTCGAGGAGTACACGGCGCAGCTCGCCGACGCACGCACCGAGGCAGGCCGCATCCGCGAGACCGCCCGGGAAGACGGCAAGAAGATCGTCGCCGAGGCGAAGGACGCCGCCACGACCGAGGCGGCTCGCGTCACCGCGAGCGCACAGGCGCAGATCGAAGCCGAGCGCCAGTCCGCGCTCGTCTCGCTGCGCTCCGAGGTGGGCACGCTCGCGATCGACCTCGCGTCCGGCGTGATCGGCGAGAGCCTCTCCGACGACGCCAAGGCGACCGCGGTCGTCGACCGGTTCCTCGCCGACCTGGAGGCCTCCGAGGCCGCCGCCGGAGGGAAGAAGTAGTCCATGGGAAGCGCTACGAGAGGGGCCCTCGCCGGCACGCGAGCCACGCTCGCCGAGCTCGGCCGGGCGGAGCTTCAGGTCGCCGAGGACCTCCTCGCGGTCGGCCGGGTCGTGGGCTCGTCGTCGCAGCTGCGCTCCGCGCTCATCGACGCCGAGGCGGATGACGCGCAGAAGCGCACGCTCGTCGAGGCGGTCTTCGGCGCGAGGATCACGGCCGACGCGGTGACGCTCGTCACCGCGGCCGCCACGCGGCGCTGGTCGACCGGCGACGACTTCGTCGCCGGTCTCGAGGACCTCGGCTACCGCGTCGCCGCGGAGTCGGCGCGCGAGGGCGGGCAGATCGACGCGGAGCTCTTCGCGTTCGAGCAGGCCGTGGCATCCGACGCCGAGCTCGAGCTCGCCCTGGGCAGCAAGCTGAGCCCGCTCGAGTCGAAGCTCGCGCTCGTCGACCGGCTCCTCGCGGGCAAGGCGGCCCCGCAGACGGTGGCGATCGTGCGGCACCTCGTGCAGCAGCCGCGCGGCCGCCGCATCGGCGAACTGCTGAGGCACGCGGCATCCGTCGTCGCCGACCAGCGCGGGTTCGACATCGCGACGGTCACAACCGCGGTCCCCCTCACGGCCGCGCAGCTCGACCGCCTTGCGCAGGGACTCGCCGTTCAGGCGGGTCGCCGCGTTCGATTCGACACCATCGTCGACCCCTCCGTGCTCGGCGGGGTTCGCGTGCAGATCGGCGACGATGTCATCGACGGCAGCGTCGCCTCGCGCCTCAGCTCGCTGAGGCAGAAGCTTGCCGGCTGACGCCGGATGAAACGACCGGCGTCCCGCGCCGCGACACACCAGTAGCTGTACGACCGGTACAGGAAAAGGGCCTGGCCCTCAGAGAAGGAAATGGCAATGGCAGAACTCACCATCAGCCCCGACGAGATCCGTTCGGCTCTCTCGGAGTTCGTCTCGTCATACGAGCCGGGCCAGGCGCAGAAGACCGAGGTCGGATACGTCTCCGACGCAGCCGACGGCATCGCGCACGTCGTGGGCCTGCCCTCGGTCATGGCGAACGAGCTCGTCCGGTTCGCCGACGGCACCCTCGGCCTCGCGCTGAACCTCGATGAAGATGAGATCGGCGTCGTCGTGCTCGGCGAGTTCACCGGCATCGAGGAGGGCATGGAGGTGACCCGCACCGGCGAGGTCCTCTCCGTTCCCGTCGGCGAGGGCTACCTCGGCCGTGTCGTCGACCCGCTCGGCAACCCGATCGACGGCCTCGGCGAGATCACCGGCATCGAGGGCCGTCGCGCACTCGAGCTCCAGGCGCCCGGCGTCATGCAGCGCAAGTCGGTGCACGAGCCGCTGCAGACCGGCATCAAGGCGATCGACGCGATGATCCCGGTGGGCCGCGGCCAGCGCCAGCTCATCATCGGCGACCGTCAGACCGGCAAGACCGCGCTCGCGATCGACACGATCATCAACCAGAAGGCGAACTGGGAGTCGGGCGACCCGTCGAAGCAGGTGCGCTGCATCTATGTCGCGATCGGCCAGAAGGGCTCGACCATCGCCGGCGTCAAGGGCGCGCTGGAAGACGCGGGTGCGATGCAGTACACGACCATCGTGGCGGCACCCGCCTCGGACCCGGCCGGCTTCAAGTACCTCGCGCCGTACACCGGTTCGGCCATCGGCCAGCACTGGATGTACGACTCCAAGCACGTGCTCATCATCTTCGACGACCTGTCGAAGCAGGCCGAGGCCTACCGAGCCGTGTCCCTCCTCCTCCGCCGCCCGCCGGGTCGCGAGGCATACCCCGGCGACGTGTTCTACCTGCACTCGCGTCTGCTCGAGCGCTGCGCGAAGCTCTCCGACGAGCTCGGCGCGGGTTCGATGACGGGCCTGCCCATCATCGAGACGAAGGCGAACGACGTGTCGGCGTACATCCCGACCAACGTCATCTCGATCACCGACGGCCAGATCTTCCTCCAGTCCGACCTCTTCAACTCCAACCAGCGTCCCGCGGTCGACGTGGGCATCTCCGTCTCCCGAGTCGGCGGTGACGCGCAGGTGAAGTCGATCAAGAAGGTCTCGGGCACCCTGAAGCTCGAGCTGGCCCAGTACCGTTCGCTCGAGGCGTTCGCGATGTTCGCGAGCGACCTCGACGCGGCCAGCCGTCGTCAGCTCGCCCGCGGCGCGCGCCTGACCGAGCTGCTCAAGCAGCCGCAGTACTCGCCGTACCCGGTCGAGGAGCAGGTCGTCTCGATCTGGGCCGGAACGAAGGGCCACCTCGACGAGGTTCCCGTCGAGGACATCCTGCGCTTCGAGCGCGAGTTCCTCGATTACCTCGGCCGCAACACCTCGGTGCTCACCGACCTGCGCGACACGAACGTGCTCTCGGACGAGACCGTCGCGACGCTCGAGACCGAGGTCGACAAGTTCAAGCTCGAGTTCCAGACCGGCGAGGGCAAGCCGCTCGCGTCGGTCGGTCGCGAGGAGTTCGAGGCCATCGCCGAAGAGGACGTCAACCAGGAGAAGATCGTCAAGTCCCGCCGCTAGGCGACGACCGACGATCGGCCCTAGGGATACAGGAGAGAAATGGGAGCGCAACTTCGGGTCTACCGGCAGAAGATCAGGTCTGCCCAGACGACGAAGAAGATCACGAAGGCGATGGAGCTCATCGCCGCCTCGCGCATCCAGAAGGCGCAGGCGCGCGTGACGGCTTCGACGCCGTACTCGCGCGCCATCACGCGTGCCGTGTCGGCGGTTGCGACGTACTCGAACGTCGAGCACGTGCTCACGACCGAGCCCGAGCGCATCGACCGGGCGGCCGTCGTGATCCTCACCTCCGATCGCGGCCTCGCGGGCGCCTTCAACTCGCAGGTCCTGCGCGAGGCGGAGGAGCTCAGCGAGCTCCTCCGTTCGCAGGGCAAGGAGGTCGTGTACTTCCTGGTGGGCCGGAAGGCCGTCGGATACTTCCAGTTCCGGCGCCGCGCCTCGGAACGCCAATGGACCGGCAGCTCCGAGAGCCCCGAGTTCGAGCTCGCGAAGGACGTCTCCGACGCCGTGCTCGAGGTGTTCCTTCGTGACGCGAGTGACGGCGGCGTCGATGAGATCCACATCGTCTACAACCGCTTCGTGAGCATGATGACGCAGACCCCCGAGGTCGTGCGCCTGCTTCCGCTCGAGGTCGTCGAAGGCGTCGAGGAGCCCGACTCGACCGTGCAGCCGCTCTACGAGTTCGAACCCGACGTCGAGACGGTGCTCGATGCGCTGCTCCCCGTCTACATCGAGAGCCGCATCTTCAACGCGCTGCTCCAGTCGGCGGCGGCGAAGCACGCGGCAACGCAGAAGGCGATGAAGTCGGCCAGCGACAATGCCGACAAGCTCATCACCGACTACACGCGCCTCGCGAACGAGGCGCGCCAGGCCGAGATCACGCAGCAGATCGCCGAGATCGTGGGCGGCGCCGACGCGCTCGCCGCCAAGAAGTAATCCAGAAAAGAGAGAGCCAGAATGACTGACACCGCAACCGCGCCGGTCGCCGAAGAGGCCATCGGAGCCGTCGGCCGCATCGCCCGCGTCACCGGCCCCGTCGTCGACATCGAGTTCCCGCACGACGCGATCCCCGACATCTACAACGCGCTGAAGACCGAGATCTCGATCGACGGCGAGACCACCACCCTCACCCTCGAGGTCGCCCAGCACCTCGGCGACGACCTCGTGCGCGCCATCGCCCTGAAGCCCACCGACGGACTCGTGCGCGGCCAGGAGGTCACCGACACGGGCGAGGCGATCTCGGTACCCGTCGGCGACGTCACCAAGGGCAAGGTGTTCAACGTCATCGGCGAGGTGCTGAACGCCGAGCCGGGCGAGCAGATCGAGATCACCGAGCGGTGGCCGATCCACCGCAAGCCCCCGGCCTTCGACCAGCTCGAGTCGAAGACGCAGCTCTTCGAGACGGGCATCAAGGTCATCGACCTCCTCACGCCGTACGTGCAGGGTGGCAAGATCGGCCTCTTCGGAGGTGCCGGCGTCGGCAAGACCGTCCTCATCCAGGAGATGATCCAGCGCGTCGCGCAGGACCACGGCGGTGTGTCGGTGTTCGCCGGAGTCGGCGAGCGCACCCGTGAGGGCAACGACCTCATCCACGAGATGGAGGAGGCGGGCGTCTTCGACAAGACCGCCCTCGTCTTCGGCCAGATGGACGAGCCGCCTGGCACGCGTCTCCGCGTCGCCCTCTCCGCGCTCACCATGGCGGAGTACTTCCGCGACGTGCAGAAGCAGGACGTGCTGCTCTTCATCGACAACATCTTCCGCTTCACCCAGGCGGGTTCCGAGGTGTCGACCCTGCTCGGCCGCATGCCCTCGGCCGTCGGCTACCAGCCGAACCTCGCCGACGAGATGGGCATCCTGCAGGAGCGCATCACCTCGACGCGCGGCCACTCGATCACCTCGCTGCAGGCGATCTACGTGCCCGCCGACGACTACACCGACCCCGCGCCGGCGACCACGTTCGCGCACCTCGACGCCACCACCGAGCTCTCGCGTGAGATCGCGTCGAAGGGCCTCTACCCCGCCGTCGACCCGCTCACCTCGACCTCGCGCATCCTCGACCCCCGCTACCTGGGCGAGGACCACTACCGCGTCGCCACGACGGTGAAGCAGATCCTCCAGAAGAACAAGGAACTGCAGGAGATCATCGCGATCCTCGGCGTCGACGAGCTGTCCGAGGAAGACAAGATCACCGTCGCCCGCGCGCGTCGCATCCAGCAGTTCCTCTCGCAGAACACCTACATGGCGAAGAAGTTCACGGGTGTCGAGGGCTCGACCGTGCCGCTGAAGGACACGATCGAGTCGTTCGACGCGATCGCCCGCGGCGACTTCGACCACGTCGCCGAGCAGGCGTTCTTCAACGTCGGTCCCATCTCCGACGTCGAGGAGAACTGGGCCCGCATCCAGAAGGAGAACGGCTGAGCATGGCCACCCTCAATGTGAGCGTCGTCTCGGCCGACCAGGAGGTCTGGTCGGGCGAGGCGGCCATGGTGGTCGCGCGCACCGTCGAAGGCGAGATCGGCATCCTGCCGGGTCACGAGCCGATGCTCGCGATCCTCGCCGGCGGCGAGGTTCGCGTCAGCCTGCCCGGCGGCGAGAAGATCACTGCGAGCGCTGAAGACGGATTCCTGTCGGTGCAGTCGAACGCCGTGCAGGTGGTCGCGTCGCGGGCCGAGCTCGCCTGAGGAGACACGGATGCAGGGGGAGCAGCCGATCGAGCGCCAGTTCGGGGACCTGAGCGTCACCCAGCTCATCGTCATGGCCGGACTGCCCGCCGCGGGCAAGTCGACCATCGCGGCGATCGTCGGTGCGCGCCTCGGCGCCACCGTCGTGTCCGTCGACCCGATCGAGTCCGCGATCCTCAGGGCGGGAATCGACGCCGACCAGCCGACGGGGCTCGCCGCCTACCTCGTGGCCGAAGAGATCGCCGAGAAGGAGCTGGACTCCGGGCGCACGGTCGTCGTCGACGCCGTCAACGCGGGCGAAGCCGCGCGCCTGCAATGGCGGGACCTGGCCGAACGCACCGAGGTGCGACTGCGGGTGATCGAGGTCGTCTGCTCCGACGAGGCGCTGCACCGCGCGCGTCTCGAGAAGCGCGAGCATCGTCTCCCGCATCTCGAGGCGCCGACGTGGCGTGCCGTCGAACAGAGCCTGGAGGGGTACGCCCCCTGGACGGGCCCGTCGTCGGCGCTTCCCCGGATGACGATCGACAGCGTGCAGCCGCTCGGCACGAACGTCGACGCGGCGCTCGCGTTCATCGCGGCGTAGATGCGGCTCCTGCTACCGCCGTCCGAGACCAAGCGCGACGGCGGGAACGGCGCGCCGCTCGACCTCACGAGGCTCGCTCACCCCGAGCTCACCGGCCTGCGACGGCAACTCGTGGATCGTGTCGTCGCGCTCGCCGATGACCCCGACGCGATGATGCGCGCGCTGAGGCTCGGGCCGCGACTCGCCTCGGAGGTCGACCGCAATCGGCGCCTCCGGGAAACGCCGACGATGCCGGCGATCGACCGCTACACCGGCGTGCTCTTCGATGCGCTCGATGCGGGCAGCCTCGACGACGCATCACGTTCGTTCGCCGCTGAGACGGTCGTCGTGCACTCCGCACTGTTCGGTTTCGTCGGCGCGCTCGACCCGGTTCCGGCGTATCGGCTCTCGCACGATTCGCGCGTGCCCGGGATCGCACTGCGGCGGCACTGGCGATCGGCCCTCGCCGGCCGGCTCACCGACGACCGCGGGGTGACGGTCGACCTGCGATCGGAGGGCTACGCCGAGCTCGGCCCTCTACCGAGGCGCGTCGACAGCGTGTTCGTGCGTATCGTCTCCATCGGAGCCGACGGCCGGCGACGTGCCCTGAACCACTTCAACAAACAGGCCAAGGGACGCTTCACGCGTGCCCTCCTCGAATCACGGCCCGAGCTCGCCTCGGTGGACGGTCTCATCGACTGGGCGGCTCGGAAGGGCTTCACGCTCGAGGTTCGAGACGGCTCCGCGGTGGGGCCTCACGAACTCGAACTCGTCGCCTGATCGGCGGTGACGTCGGTGACTCGTCAGGCGGCGGGTGTCGGACCGCTCAGTGTCGGCGTCGCGATCGCCGTGGACGTCGCTCCTGCCCGGAAGCAGCCGGCGAGATGATCGTCGACCATGCCGGCCGCCTGCATGAGCGCGTACATCGTGGTCGGGCCCACGAACCGGAAGCCGAGCTTGCGGAGCATCGTGCTCATCGCCTCGGACTCGGCCGTCACGGCGGGCAACTCGGCGAACGTGAGCGGGGCGGCCCGCTGCGGGGGAGCGAAGCCCCAGAGCAGCTCGTCGAGCGGCACTTCGAGCGCGAGCGTGGCCCTGGCGTTCTGGATCGTCGCCTCGATCTTGCCGCGGTGCCGGATGATGCGCGCATCGCCGAGCAGTCGCTCGACGTCGGCCTCGGTCATCGAGGCGACACGTTCGGCGTCGAACCCGTAGAACACCTCGCGGAACGCCGGCCGGCGGCGGAGGACAGTGATCCACGACAGGCCGGCCTGGAAGCCCTCGAGGCAGACCTTCTCGAAGAGCCGGCCGGGGTCGTGCTGGGGAGTGCCCCACTCCTCATCGTGGTAGCGACGGTACTCGGGATCGTTCGCACCCCAGGCGCATCGGGACCTGCCGTCGTCGCCCTCGACCAGATCGGTGCGCGGGATGACGCTCACGCGGCGAAGCCGATGCGTTCGTGGCCGAGCAGCCAGAGCTTCGTGGGGATGCCGTCGCCGCCGGAGTAACCAGTGATGCGGCCGTCGGAGGCGAGCACCCGGTGGCATCCGACGATGATCGGCACCGGGTTCGCACCCACCGCCCCGCCGATCGCCCTCGCCGAGCCGGGCCTGCCGACCGCTGCCGCGAGTGCTCCGTACGACGTCGCCTCACCCCAGCCGAGACGCTCCAGCTCGGCCCACACGGCCTCCTGGAATGGGGTGCCGACGAGTCGCACCGGTATGTCGAACCCGGTGCGACTGCCGGCGAAGTACTCGAGCAGTTGCACTCGAGCGGCCTCGAGCAACGGGTTCGAGTGCTCGGGCTCATCGTCGTGGGGGAGCGCTCCGTCGCGCTCGATGGAAAGGCCGGTGACGGCGATGTCGTCGCCGAGGAGCTCGATGCGGCCGATCGGGCTCTCGAGCCGGATGAGGAACACGTTGGTCATGATTCGAGCGTAGTCGCGGCATCCGGCATCGACTCGCGGGAATCGGACATGGCTGAGCACGCGATCAGAAGACGCCCCTGTCGAGGACGGGTCGGCCGTGTGCAGCGCGAAGTCTCCGCCATGTTCGCCGGTCGCTGACTCGTCCTCGACATCGCAGGCCGGCGTCCGGCACTGCACGGAAGGCGAGCGGAGCGACGGTGACGGATGCCGCGGCGGCACGCTTCCCGTATGACCACCATCATCCGCGCCGGCGCGGCGCACGACCTGCTGGCGCTCGTCCCGGCCCTCGCCGGCTTCCGTCCCGAACGATCGATCGTGTGCGTCGCGTTCCGCGGCAACCGCTCCGCCGGCGTGCTCCGGTACGACCTGCCGCGAAGGGCACGAGATCGCCCGTTCGTCGCCGACACCCTCATCGGCACCCTGTGCCGGATGCCCGGCGTGGACGCGGTCGTGCCGATCGCCTACACCGAGGCGACGTTCGCGGCCCGCCGAGGCCTGCCCGAACGAGCCCTGCTGTCCCTCGTCGTGCGACGCGCGGAGCAGGCGGGGTTCGTCGTCCGTGACGCGCTGTGCCGGGCGGCGGACGCCTGGGGCTCGCTGCTCGACCCCGAGACGCCGGCATCGGGGCACCCGCTCGCGATGATCGAGGGCAGTGCGGCTGCGGATCGGGCACCCGTCGCGGCGTCCGGCCTGGGCTCGCCCGCGTCGGGCGGAGCATTGCCGCAACCCGACGAGCGCCGCGCCGCCGCCATCGCAGCCGAACTCGACGCACTCGCCGACGACGCGCAGGTCGAGGCGCGACTCGAGCGATTGGGGGCGGAGGCCGACCCGGTCGAGCTCGTCGAGGCGCTGCTGCGCGACGACCCCGGGTCGCATCCGGTGGAACGGCTCGCCTGGTTCCTGCACCTGGCCGGCTCACCGCCGATGCGCGACGCGATGATGCTCCAGCTCGCGTTCGGGCCGGTCGTCGGCATGATCGCCCACGACGATGCCGATGCGACGGCTGCCCGCGCGGCTCGGTGCGGCGAGACAGTGGATCGACTCGTGCGACGCGAGTTCGACAGCGGCGAGGAGGATGACGTCTCCGAGATGCTCGGACGGCTCCTTCTCGGGCAGTCCACGACCCGACCCGATCCTCGCCGCGTCGACCGCGCGCTCGATGTGCTCCGACCGCTGGCGGCCGATGCACCGGCGGGGTGGCGTGCCGCGCCGCTGTGCATGGCGGCGTGGCTCGCGTGGTCGCTCGGCCGGGGTTCCGCGGCGGGGGCGCTCATCGACCGTGCACTCGACGTCGAGCCCGATCACGCGATGGCGAGCCTGCTCGCCGCGTTCATCGGCAGCGGCGCACTGCCCGCGTGGGCGTTCGCGGACCCCGGCCGCCCAGGGGCTCAGTGACCGGTCAGCGGCGCGATCAGCCGGGCGGCGAGCGACGGGCGCTTCGTGACCCGTTCCTCGACGTCGGCGAACTGCATGCCGAGGATGCCGAGGTTGGCGCCCGCGAATCGCAGCGGTTCGGGCTCCCACAGCGGCGAGCGGTGATTCGCCCAGGGCAGGCTGGTGAGGTCGGTGTCGCGTTCGAGCACGAGGTCGGCGAGCGTGCGGCCGGCGAGGTTCGTCGTCGACAGCCCGTCGCCGACGTACCCGCCCGCGAAGCCGACGCCGGTCCTGGGGTTGTAGCTCGCCGTGGCGTGCCAGTCGCGTGGCACGCCCAGCGGTCCGCCCCAGCGATGCGTGATCGAGGTGTCGCCCGCCGCCGGGAACAGGTCGCGAAGTGCGTGATGCAGGTGCTCGAACACCTGGTCGACCCGTTCGAAGGCGGGATCCAGTGCGCTGCCCCAGTGGTACCTGGCGCCGCGGCCACCGAAGGCGAAGCGATTGTCGGCCGTGCGCTGTCCGTAGACGAGCAGGTGACGGTAGTCGCTGAACGTCTGGCCGTGCTCGACGCCGATCTCGTCCCACACGTCGTCGGAGAGCGGTTCCGTCGCGATCATGAGCGAGTACAGCGGCAGGATGCGTCGCCGCATACGCGGCCGTTGCGGGCCGTAGCCCTCGAGGGCGACGATCACGTGCCGCGCCGACACCGTGCCCTCCTTCCCGCCGTCGACGGCGCGGAACCGCACCCGCCCGGCCGCCCAGTCGACGACCTCGGTGCGCTCGAAGACCGACACGCCGAGCGACTCGACGACGCGAGCGAGACCCCGCACGAGCTTCGCGGGGTGCACCCGCGCGCACGCCGGGTCGAACATCGCTCCCGGTGTCTCGTCGCCCTGACCGGTCACGCCGAACCGGCCGCGGATCGTCGGGGCATCCCAGTATGCGGGCCGGTCGACGCCGAATCGGCGCATCTCGGCCACATCCGCGCGGGCCGCGTCGCGCTGCACCTCGGTGCGGGCGAACACGACCGTGCCGCCGCGCGCGAAATCGCAGTCGATGCCCTCGAGCCGGGCGACCCGGCCGACCTCGTCGACGGTGTCGACCATTGCGCGCCGCATGGCGACCGCCGCGTCGAAACCGTGCTCGCGCTCGAGCGAGCCGGGCGAGCGCGGGAAGAGCGCCGAGCACCAGCCGCCGTTCCGGCCCGACGCGCCGAAGCCCGAGATCTCCCGCTCGAGCACGGCGATCCGAAGCGTCGGATCTGCCTTCGCGAGCGAGTAGGCGGTCCAGAGCGCGGTCAGGCCGCCGCCGACGAGGCAGACGTCGAACCGCGCGTCGGCCGTGAGAGCATCCCGGGGCGCGAGGTCGTCGCGCCCCGAGACGACGAGGTCGTCGAGCCAGAAGCTCGACCGCCGATAGGCGGCGGATGCGCCATCCGTCGTCTGATGCAGCGGTCGCCGCATCAGAGGCGGTTCGAGGCTTCGGTGAGCACGCTCCGGAGGATCTGTTCGATCTCGCGGAACTCGGGCACGCCTATCGTCAGCGGCGGCGAGAGCTGGATCACGGGGTCGCCGCGGTCGTCGGCCCGGCAGTAGAGCCCGGCGTCGAACAACGCGGTCGACAGGAACCCGCGCAGCAGGCGCTCCGACTCGTCCTCGTCGAAGGTCTCGCGGGTCGCCTTGTCCTTCACGAGCTCGACCGCGAAGAAGTACCCGGCGCCGCGCACGTCGCCGACGATCGGCAGGTCGCCCAGCTTCTCGAGCTCGGCGCGGAACAGCGGCGAGTTCTCGCGCACGTGCTCGTTGAGCTTCTCCTCTTCGAAGATGTCGAGGTTCTCCAGCGCCACGGCGGCCGACACCGGGTGACCGGCCCAGGTGTAGCCGTGGTAGAAGGTGGTGTCGCCATGCTTGAAGGGCTCGTAGATCTTGTCGCTGATGATCGTGGCTCCCATCGGGGCATAGCCCGAGGTCATCGCCTTCGCACAGGTGATCATGTCGGGCACGTAGCCGAGCTCGTTGCACGCGAACATGCCGCCGATGCGGCCGAACGCGCAGATCACCTCGTCGGAGACGAGCAGCACGTCGTACTTGTCGCAGATCTCGCGGACGCGCTGGAAATACCCGGGGGGCGGCGGGAAGCAGCCGCCCGAGTTCTGCACGGGCTCGAGGAAGACGGCCGCGACGGTCTCGGGGTCCTCCATCAGGATCTGCTCCTCGATGCGGTTCGCGGCCCAGCGGCCGAACGCCTCGATGTCGTCGGCCGGCGCACCCATCTCGGCAGCGCGGTAGAAGTTCGTGTTCGGCACGCGCAGGCCGCCGGGGGTGATCGGCTCGAACGGCGCCTTGATCGGCAGCCCCGTCACGGCGAGCGCACCCTGCGGGGTGCCGTGGTAGGCGAGGGCGCGCGAGATGACCTTGTACTTGGTCGGGCGACCCATGAGCTTCCAGTAGTTCTTCGCGAGCTTGTAGGCGGTCTCGACCGCCTCGCCGCCGCCCGTCGAGAAGAAGACGCGGTTGAGATCGCCGGGCGCGTAATCGGCCAGTCGATCGGCGAGTTCGATCGCCTTCGGATGCGCGTACGACCAGATCGGGAAGAACGCGAGCTCCTCGGCCTGCTTCGCACCTGCCTCGGCGATGCGCCTACGGCCGTGACCGGCGTTCACCACGAAGAGTCCGGCGAGCCCGTCGATGTAGCTCTTGCCGTTGATGTCGTAGATGCGATGCCCTTCACCGCGGGTGATGATCGGCACGCCGGAGGCCTCCATCGTGGACTGCCGGGCGAAGTGCATCCAGAGGTGGTCCTTCGCCTTCTGCTGCAGCGCGGCGTTGTCGGAGCCGACGGCTCCGAGGCTCGTCGGCGATTCGAGGGTGGTCATCTCTGTCCTCCTTCAGGGGGCGCCCGCTCAGCGGGTACCCCAGTTGTAGAACTGCTTGTGCAGCTTCAGGTAGACGAACGTCTCGGTGCTGAGCACGCCGTCGAGATTGCGGATGCGCGAGTTGAGCAGCGTGATGAGCTCATCGTCGCTCTCGCAGACCACCTCGGCGAGCAGGTCGAAACTGCCCGCGGTGAGCACGACGTAGTCGACCTCGGGAATCTCGGCCAGCTGTTCGGCGAGGCGCCGGGTGTCGCCGCCGGCACGGATGCCGATCATCGCCTGCCGGGTGAAGCCCAGCTGCATCGGGTCGGTGACCGCGACGATCTGCATCACGCCCGACTCCGTCAGCCGCTGCACGCGCTGCCGCACGGCCGCCTCCGAGAGCCCGACCGCCTTGCCGATGTCGGCGTACGACCTGCGGCCGTCGGCCTGCAGCTGCTCGATGATCGCCTTCGACACATCGTCGAGGTGCACGGGCCGCGACGTGCCCGAGCGAGCTGCGTTCGTCATCTGACGATTGTGACAGTGACGGATGTCGCAGGCAAGCGATTCCGTCGATTCACGGACGATTGACAACTGATTCCTACGGTCTCCGAGATCCCGCACGGCGGGTTCACGCACTTCGGGCCACGGCGAGCACGTCTCGAGCTGCGGCTTCGAGGAATCCACGCGCACCGAGTCACGTCGTGAGCAACATCGGCTGACGCGCGAACCAGACGGTGCCAGACTGGTCGCCATGGTCGCCGGATCCGTCATGAGCGCAGCCCTGCCCGGCGCGGCCGAGTGGGACCTCGTCGTCGGCCACCGGTTCATCGCGGCACTGGCGGCACCGGCGCCCGACGCGTGCACCAACGCGCTCGCCGAGGCGTCGGCCGACGAACGCGCGACGATCGAATCGCTCGTCGCGTGCATCCCGGTTCCGCCGGCCGGCCCGACCGAGTCGTTCGCCGTCGTGTGGTGGCCCGGCGGCGATCCCACGGACGTCACCGCGGTCGTCCGCGGCGACGCCGTCGTCGACCTCACCTCGCCCGGCGGCACCCGCCGGTTCGACGCCCGCGGCATCCGGCCCTGGCATCTCGCCGAGTTCACCGACGTGGTCGCGCTCCGGATCACCGCGTCGGACGCGCCGCTCGACCGGCTCGGCGAGGCGGCGGATCCCGTGCCGCATGCACGCGCGAGCCTGCGTGCGTCCTCGATCGAATGGTCGTGCGAGAAGATCCCGACGGGCGGCGCGGTCCGCTCCATCGTCGACGCGGACACGATCCTCCTGTCCCGTGGTCGTGACCTGACACGCCCCATCGCGCTGCCGTCGCGATCGCCCGGAGCGGAGGCCGCGCCGATCGCCGATGATGCAGAGACCGCGGATGCCTCGCCGGCCATCGCACCCGCCGCATCCGGCGTGCCGGCCTTCCGCATCGGCGGCGGCGCCCCGCATCCGGTCGCCGCCCCCGTGCTCATCGGGCGTCGTCCGCTCGCACCGCGGATCCCCGGAGCCACGGGCGTGGCCCCCGAGCTCGTCACCGTGGACTCGCCGGGAGCCGTCGTCTCGGGCACGCACCTCGAG
Organism: Agromyces sp. NPDC058484; assembly: GCF_042720415.1. Lineage (NCBI taxonomy): Bacteria > Bacillati > Actinomycetota > Actinomycetes > Micrococcales > Microbacteriaceae > Agromyces > Agromyces sp. NPDC058484. Next base: position 26,434 of record NZ_JBHXMP010000002.1, read on the forward strand.
CTCCGCATCGAAGGTTCGCGGCTCGTCGCGACGGATCTCCGCTCGACCAACGGCACGATCGTCCGCACCCCGTCGGGCGTACGCCGGATGCGGGCGGGCGAATCGATCGTGGTGCCACCGGGCACGAGCCTCGATCTCGGAGACGATACGATCGTCGAGATCCTCCTCGCCCCCGCAGCTCCCGCCGAGCGGGCCCAGACAGACAGCAGGCCGCATCCGTGACCCAGATTGGCAACGGCAACGCACGGCATCGCGTCACGCTGGCCGACGGCTCCGAGGTCACGATCTCCTGGGCTGCGGTCACCGACGCCGGTCTTCGTCGCGAGGCCAACGAAGACAGCTTCGTGGCGCAGGCGCCGATCTTCGCCGTGGCCGACGGCATGGGCGGGCACGCCGCGGGTGATTTCGCGAGCGCGGCGGTGGTCACGCGGCTCGCCGAGCACGGCGGCAAGACGACCATCGGCACTCCCGAGATCGACGCGTCGCTGCGCCTCGCCGTGCAGGACATGGGTCGCGGCGCGGGCGTCACCGACGAGGGAAGCGGCACGACGGTCACCGGCGCAGCCCTCGGCACCATCTCCGACGACCCCGCATGGATCGTCTTCAACATCGGCGATTCGCGTGTCTACCGGTTGGTCGGCGGCGTGCTCGAACAGCTCACCGTCGACCACTCGATCGTGCAGGAGCTCGTCGACGCCGGCCAGATCACTCGGGAGGAAGCCGACACCCACCCGCACTCGAACGTCATCACGAGGGCGGTCGGCTTCCACGAGGCTCCCATCCCCGACTATCGCGCGATCGCGATCGAGGAGGGCATGCGACTCCTCGTCTGCTCCGATGGGCTCACGAAGGAGCTCACCGCCTACGGCATCCGGCACTTCCTGATGGCGAACCGCAAGGCGGATGCCGCGGCACGACAGCTCGTCGACGCCGCGCTCGGCAACGGCGGCCGCGACAACGTGACGGTCGTCGTGGTCGACGTGCTGAAGGTCGTCCGGACGGCGGGGGAGCATCGCGCACGCGGCCGCGACAGCCGACTCGACTGACGGATGCCGCGGGCGACCCGGTCCGCTCCGCACAGCCTTCGCTGCGACATCCGCAGCCAACCTACAATGGTGGACACCGGGTACCGCCGGGCTTCCCCGGGGTGCCGAGTGCCCGAGCGCTGGGAGGATCGTGTCGAGGCGTCTGCCGTCCACACCGCCGAACCTGCCCGGGTTCGCGTTCATCCGCGTGCTCGGTGCGGGCGGGTTCGCCGACGTGTTCCTCTACGAGCAGAACATGCCCCGCCGTCTCGTCGCGGTGAAGGTGCTGCTCGCCGAAGTGGTGAACGACCAGTTGCGGCAGATGTTCCAGGCCGAGGCGAACCTCATGGCGCAACTGTCGTCGCACCCGTCGATCCTCACGGTCTACCAGGCGAGCGTGGCCGCAGACGGACGCCCGTATCTCGTGATGGAGTACTGCTCCTCGACACTCGGGCAGCGGTATCGTGCCGCGCAGCTGCCCCTCGCCGAAGTGCTCTCCACTGGGGTGCGCATCGCGAGCGCGGTCGAGACGGCCCACCGCCAGGGAGTGCTGCACCGCGACATCAAGCCGTCGAACATCCTCACCACCGCGTACGGGCATCCCGTCCTCTCCGACTTCGGCATCGCCGCGACGCTCGGCGAGGCCGAGACGACCGATGCCGTCGGCCTCTCCATCCCCTGGTCGGCGCCCGAGGTGCTGCACGACGACGTGTCGGGCACGGTCGCGAGCGAGGTGTGGTCGCTCGGTGCGACCGTGTACTCCCTCATCGCGGGGCGCAGCCCGTTCGAGGTGCCCGGTGGCGACAACGCGTCGATCGCGCTGATGACGCGGATCGAGAAGGCGAAGGTGCCGCCGACCGGCCGCATCGACGTGCCGCCCGGCCTCGAACGGGTGCTCGCCCGGGCGATGTCGCGCAGGCCCGATGATCGTCAGGCGAGCGCGCTCGAGTTCATCCGCGACCTCCAGTCGGTCGAGGAGGAGCTCGGACTCCCGCAGACGCCGCTCGAGGTCGCGATGGACGACTGGGCTCTCGCCACGGCGATCGACCTCGATGAGCGAACGCGCGTCACCGGCCAGCACGCCGTGGGCGATGGGCGGGGCGGGCGCCGGCGCGCCCGTCGCCCGTCGCTGCGGAGCACGGGCACGGGCGCGGTCACGGTGCTCGGCGCCGACTCCCGGCAGCACGGCGCGAGCACCGGTCGTTCGCGCACCCCGCCACCCACGGCGAAGCGCCTCGTGTGGGGCATCTCGGCCGCCGCCGCGCTCCTCGTGGTGGTCGTCGGGGCGGGTGTGGTCGCGTTCGTGCAGGGCACGCGATCGATCCCGGCCGTCACCGATGTGCAGGCGACGGTCGACGGCACGACGGTGACGTTCACGTGGGACGATCCTGGAATCGCGGGCGGCGACGCGTACATCGTCACGATCGACGGCGAGCCCCGGCCCATGCAGCACGATGCGTTCCTCGAGATCGGCGCCGAGGACGGCGACCGAGTCTGCGCGACCGTCACCGTCACGCGCGAGGGCAAATCCGGCCTGCCGAGTGCCGTGCGCTGCGTCGACGTCGAGGTCGGAGTCGGCTGATGCGGCTTCCCAGGCTCGACGGCCGCCGATCGGCGCTCGCCACGGCGGGTGCCGTGACGGCCGTCGTCGCGCTCGTCGTGGGCGTCGCAGTGGCATCCGGGGGGTATGCGGCACAGCGCGTCGACCTCGGAGACGCGGCGGCGTGGGTCGTGAACGAGCGATTCGAATCCGTCGGCCGTGCGAACACCGCAGTGCTCGAATTGAACTCCGTCGTCGAGACCGGTGCGTCCGCGCCCGAGGTCGTGCAGCAGGGCTCCACCGTGCTCGTCTTCGACCGGGACCGGGCGAGCGTCGGCATCATCGACCCGACGACGTCGACCGTCACCGAGACGGTGGCCGTGCCACCTGAGGCGACCTCCGTCGCGCTGGCGGGTTCCCGGGTGATCGTGGCGGCCGGCGGAGACGTGTGGTCGGTGCCCGCCGCGGACTTCGCGGACTTCGACAGCGACGCCGATCCGATCCTCACGTTCGGGGCCGGTGCCGTGACGAGCGTCGACCCCGACGGGGTGATGTTCGCCTACACTCCGTCGACGGGCGTGGTCGCCCGAGTGGACGCAGCCGACCAGGAGACGGTCGCATCGAGGTGGCAGCTGCCGCCGGTCGACGGCGACCCCGAGGTGCAGATCACGTCGGTGGCCGGACACTGGGCGGTGCTCGATGCCGGCGAACTCGTGCTCCGGCTCGAAGGCCGCGATCCGGTGGACCTGACGGGCGCGCTCGAACCGTCCGACCGCCCGGTGCTGCAGGCACCCGCCTCGTCGGGCGACTCGGTCGCCATCGCGCACCGCCGCGGGCTCATCAGCGTCGGCCTCGGCGGCGGCGATCCCGAGGTGCTCGTCGGCGGCGTCGCGGCCACACCCGCGGCTCCGGTCCGCCACGACGGATGCCTCCACGCGGCCTGGGTGAGCGGCGACGCGTGGCGCTCGTGCTCCGACACCGCCTCGGGCGCCGACGCGCCGCTCATCCAACTCGCCGGTGCGACGGGAGGCGGTGACTTCGAGTTCCTCGCCAACGGCGACACGCTCGTGCTGAACGAGCGCAAGCGCGGCACGACCTGGGCGGCATCCGACGACTACGGGCTCATCGACAACTGGAACCTGCTGCTGGCCGATGAGCGCGACGACGAGACGGTCGAGCAGAACGACCCCGAAACGCCGCCGACGATCGACAAGACCCAGGTGCCCCCGGTCGCGGTGGACGACGACTTCGGAGCACGACCCGGCCGATCCACGCTCCTGCCGGTGCTGCTCAACGACTACGACGCGAACGGCGATGTCCTCGTCGTCGACGGCATCGACGGAGTGCTGCCGGTCGGAGCACGGCTCGACCGGGTCTCGAACAACCAGCAGCTCCAGCTCACGCTCGACGACGCGGCATCCGGAACCGTCTCGTTCGGCTACGCCGTCGGCGACGGCCACGGGGGCACCGCCCATGCGATCGTGAACGTGACCGTTCGCGAAGACGACGAGAATGCGCCGCCGGTGCAGCAGCGCCAGACCCGGACGGCGGTCGAGAGCGGCGGCCGGGTGACCACGGCCGTGCTCGGCGATTGGGTCGATCCCGAGGGCGATCCGTTCTTCCTGCTCTCGGCGTACGCCTCCGCACCCGACAAGACGTCGTCGACGGCCGAGGGGGTGGTGGTCTTCGACGAGAGCGGCGGAGCAGGATCGACGCGCGAGGTCTCGCTGGTCGTCTCCGACGGACGCCTGGAGTCCGCGGGGTCGCTCACGGTCTCGGTGCGTGCGCCGGGGGCTGTCCCGCTCGTCGCCGAGCCGTTCGTCGCGCTTGCCACCGCCGGGGAGGAGATCCGCATCGACCCGCTCCGGCACGTGCGCGGCGGCTCAGGGCACGTCCGCCTGAGCGCGGTGCCCGCGAAGCCCGAGGTGACGTTGACGCCCGACTTCGACGGCGGGAGCTTCCGCTTCACGAGCGGGGCGGTGCGCACGCACTACCTCGAGTACTCCGTGACCGATGGGGCCATGACCGCGACGGGCGTCGTGCGCGTGGACGTCTCGGCGCCGCCCGACCGCGACACGACGCCGATCACGGTGCCGCACACGGCGTTCCTGAGGGTTCAGCAGCCGGTGGACGTCGATGTGCTCGCCACCGACATCGACCCGACCGGGGGCGTGCTCATCGTCACCGGGCTCACCGACACGGCGGAGGACGACGGGGTTCGCGTCGAGGTCGTCGACCACCGCATCCTCCGCGTGACGCTCGCCGGCCCGCTCGTCACCGGGTCGACGACGTTCGGCTACCGCGTGACCAACGGCCTCGCCGAGGCCGAGGGCGAGGTGACGGTCGTTGAAGTTCCCCCACCCGCAAGCCCGCAGCCGCCCGTCGCCGCCCCCGACACGATCTCGGCTCGCACGGGCGACGTCGTCGACATCGCCGTGCTCGACAACGACGAGCACCCCGACGCCCTGCCGTTCACGCTCGCCCCCGACCTCGTCGAGGAGCCCGGCGGCGGGTTCCTCTTCGTCGCCGGCGACCGGTTGCGCTATTTCGCCCCCGACCAGCCGGGCGAGTTCGAGGCGGTCTACCGCATCGACGCCGACGGGCAGTTCGCGACGGCGACCGTGGCCATCTCGGTGCGGGCCGCGGACGTCGAGACCAACTCGACGCCCGTCCCTGAGACGGTGACCGCGCGCGTGCTCGCCGGCGAGTCCGTGCGCATCCCGATCCCGCTCGGGGGCACGGATCCCAACGGGGACTCGGTGCAGCTGCTCGGTCAGGTGTCGAATCCCGATCGCGGCGCGGTCGTCGAGCGGGGCGGCGACTGGCTGGAGTACGAGGCGGGCGAGTACTCCGCCGGCACCGACTCGTTCCAGTATTCGGTCGTCGATGCGCTCGGCGCACAGGCGACCGGCCTGATCCGCGTCGGCATCGCCCCGCGCCTCGATGGTGCGCGTGCGCCCATCGCCGTCGAGGACACCGTGACGGTGCGCCCGGGTCGCACGATCTCGGTGCGCGTGCTCTCGAACGACTCCGACCCCGACGGCGGCGCGCTCGTCCTCCGATCGGTCGAGCCGACCGAGGCGAGTGCGATCGCCACCATCGCCGGCGACACCATCGAGGTGCAGGTGCCCGACGGCGAGGGCGACCACGGCTTCATCTACACGGTCGAGAACGAGCGCCTCGGCACGGCCTCGACCTTCCTCACCGTCGAGGCGCGGAACGACGCACCGCTCGCCCGTCCCGAGGCCGCCGACACGGTGCTGAGCCTCAGCGACATCGTCGACGACGAGTTCGTCGACGTCGAGGTGCTTCGGAACGTGTTCCTCGCCGACGGCCCTGTCGCCGACCTCACCGTCGGCCTCGTCGACGGCTACGACCGCGGGGCGCACGTGCGGCCCGACGGCAGGATCCGCGTCGAGATCGAAGACAAGCGCCGCATCATCCCCTTCTCGGTGAGCCACCCCGAAGACCCCGACGTCACGGCGTACGCATTCATCTGGGTCCCCGGGCGCGACGACGCGCTCCCGCAGCTGCGGCGCGACGCTCCGACGGTGACGGTGCAGAGCGGCGAGGAGGTCGTGCTCGAGCTCGAGGACTACGTCATCGCGGCGTCGGGTCGCCCCGTGCGGATCACGGATGCCGCGACGGTGCACGCCTCGCACAGCGACGGCACCGAGCTCGCCGTCGACGAGGACACCCTCCGCTATCGCAGCGAACCCGGCTACGCCGGGCTCGCCTCGCTCTCGTTCACCGTGACCGACGGTGAGTCGGCAGCCGACCCGACCGCCCGGACGGGCACGATCGTCATCCCGATCCAGGTGGAGGCGATCGACGACCAGCCGCCGGCCTTCACGGGCGGCGTCATCGATTTCGAACCCGGGCAGTCGAAGACCATCGACCTCGTCAAGCTCACCAATTACCCCTATCCCGACGCCATCGACGAGCTCGAGTTCCGTGTGCTGCAACCCGAACCCGACGGCTTCGAGCTGTCGCTCGACGGCAGCGACCTGACGATCACCACCGCCGAGGCCACCCCCAGCGGCACCCGCCAGGCGGCCTCGATCGCAGTGGCGGATGCCTCGGGCGTCGGGTCGCCCGGCCGGGTCGAGCTGCGCGTGGTGCCGTCGACGAGGCCGCTCGCGCAGCCCAACGCCGACATCGCGGCCGCCGCACGGGGCCGCACAACGACGATCGACGTGCTCGAGAACGATCGGGCGACCAATCCGTTCCCGGCGACACCCCTCCGCGTCGTCGGCGTGCGCGGGCTCGACGACAGCCTGCCCGCCGGAGTCTCGATCGAACCGAGCGAGGATCGATCGACCCTCACGGTCTTCGTCGACCAGACCGCCGCGCCCATCAACACGACCCTGCAGTACCAGGTCGCCGATGCGACCGACGACCCGAGCCGCTACGCATGGGGCACGGTGACGATCTCGGTGCAGGATCGTCCCGACCCGGTCACCGGCGCGCAGGTGACCGGCTTCGGCGACGGCACGCTCGACGTCGTGTTCGGTGCGGGAGGATTCAACAACTCCCCGATCACCGGGTACGAGATCTCGCTCGTCGCGCCGGGCGGGGACGTCGTCGGCACCTCGACCTGCGCCGCGACGACGTGCACCGTGCCGACGCCGGGCAACGGGCAGGCCAACGCCGTGCACGTCCGGGTGCAGGCGCGCAACTCGATCGGCCTCTCCGACCCGGTGGAGGCGCCCGGACCGATCTGGTCGGATGTCATCCCGCCGCCGCCGCAGGGCCTCGGTGCGCTTCCGCTCGACGGCGGCCTGCGCATCCAGTGGGCGCCTGTCGGCACGGGCGCGGGCAGCGAAGTCGAATCGTACGTCGTCACCGTGGCGGGCGTCTCGCGCGAAGTCGATGCCGCGACCGCATGCACCGCCACCGCGTGCGCCACCGAATTCCGGGGACTCGCGAACGGCAGCCAGGTCCCGTTCACCGTCAGCGCCCGCAATCAGGCCTACCCGGCGCTCGCCGCGTGGACCGAGGCGGGCGGCAGCGGCATGCCGTTCGGCGCACCAGTCGCGGGCGGCATCGCCGTCACCGGCGATGCCTCCGCCGGCACGGTCACGGTCTCGTGGTCGCCCTTCGACGGCAACGGCGATGCGATCGGCGGCTACTTCGTGCAGCGGCTCGCCGACGGACAGACCACGGTGCCCGCCGGCCCCCAGGCCTGCTCGGTCACGAGCCCGGCGCCCGGCGAGGTGGTCGCCCCGGCGAGCGGCGGCACGGTCGCCGACGTCGTGCGGGTGGGGCCGGATGCCTCCAGCGTGCAGTTCTCCGGCACGGCCACCGAGGCGACGCGCTACTCCTTCGTCGTCTGGGGCTTCAACCGTGCGGCGTGCGCGAACACCGAGGTCGCGGGCGTCGTCGTGCGACCCGCACCGGGCCAGGTCACCGATGTGCGCAGCCGCATGGACTGGATGAACGCCGAGACGTGGGACCGCTACATCACCGACGTCGGCGGCGGGCCGACCCTCCAGATCATCGCCGTCGACGCGAACGGCGCTCAGATCGGCCAGCCCTCCCAGTTCCGCGGCTCCGGCTGGCTGCGCGCCCTCCTGGGCCGGCCGTTCGGCGAGTCGGCACGATTCCAGGTGCGCCAGTGCTCGATCTGGGGCAGCTGCGGCCCGTGGTCGCAGGTGCTGCCGTCCGACCCGCAGCCGACGCTCACCTTCGCGCTGCCGAGCCGCGTGTGGGTCGAGGCGACGGCGACCTGGTCGTGGACGGCGGCGCCCGACAACTCGGGCCTGCCCGCGACCTTCCGGTGCGGGGTCGACGGCGACGCGAACGGGCACGCGGCCCAGTCGGAGACGACGTGCCAGATCCCCTCGGCCCAGCCGGGTGACCGGGTCTGGTTGGATGTTGAGGTCGCGGGCGTGAAAGCCCGGTACACGAACCGATGAACGCAGTCGAACCGATGAACCAGGAGCAGAGATGACGATGACCCCCGAGGAGGCGACCCGCTTCGCCGCGAACCTCGACCGACTCGTGGGGGCGGTCGAGGAGGTGCTGCTCGGCAAGAACCGCGTCGTGCGGCTGGCGTTCACGGCGTTCCTCAGCGAGGGTCACCTGCTGCTCGACGATGTCCCCGGCACCGGAAAGACCTCGCTCGCACGGGCGATGGCGCAATCCGTGGCCGGCACGAGCAACCGCGTGCAGTTCACTCCCGACCTGCTCCCCGGCGATATCACGGGGGTCACCGTCTACGACCAGCGCAGCGGTGCCTTCGAGTTCCATGCCGGACCGGTGTTCGCCAACATCGTGCTCGCCGACGAGATCAACCGAGCGAGCCCGAAGACCCAGTCGGCGCTCCTCGAGGTCATGGAGGAGGGCCAGGTCACCGTCGACGGCCAGACGCATCCGGTGGGGCATCCGTTCATGGTCATCGCCACGCAGAATCCCGTGGAGCAGGCCGGAACGTATCGCCTGCCCGAGGCGCAGCTCGACCGGTTCCTGATGAGGTCGTCGATCGGGTACCCCGACCACGCCTCGACGATCCGCATCCTCGAGGGCGCCGACCAGCGCGCGCACGACCAGCACGTCGAGGCGCAGCTCGACGCCGACCAGATCGTCGAGATGGCCGCGCTCGCGCGCACCGTGTACGTCGACCCGACGATCCACGACTACGTGTCCCGACTCGTCGACGCCACGCGAACCGCACGTGAGGTGCGGCTCGGGGTGAGCGTCCGGGGCGCGCTCGCCCTGATCCGGGCGGCCAAGACCCATGCGGCGGCACGCGGCAGGCACTACGTGGTTCCCGACGACGTCAAGGCGCTCGCAGAACCGGTGCTCGCGCACCGCCTCATCCTCGACGCCGAGGCGGAGTTCGACGGGGTGACCGCGTCGAACATGATCGCCCAGGTGCTCATCGAGACCCCGCCCCCATCCTCCAGGCAGGCCGTGTGACCCTCACCCAGACGCGCACGACGATCCCCGAGGAGGCCAGGACGGAGGGGCTGCTCGCGGTCGTCATCGGGCGCGTGGTCGGCTGGACGCGCCAAGGGGCGAACGTCGTCGCCGGGTGGGCGCGGGCGGTGCAGGGCGTCGTGACACCGCTCGGCTGGGCGGTCATCGGCGGGGCGATCGTGTCGGTCGCGGTGGGCTACACGTGGGGCTGGATCGAGTTCATCGCGATCGGATGGGGCCTCGCGCTGCTCGCGGCCGCGGCATCCGTCTGGCTCATCGGTCGCGGCGCATCGACGATCGAACTCGTGCTGCCGACGCCGAGGGTCGTCGTGGGGGAACTCGCCGAGGCCCGGCTCGTCGCGGCGAATCCGGGACGTCGGCGCTTCGGAGGCGTGCAGCTCGAGGTTCCCGTCGGCTCCCGCGTCATCGAACGGGTGCTGCCCGGTCTCCCGCGCGGCGGGGCGTACGACGACCAGTTCCGCATTCCCACCGAACGACGAGGCATCGTCGCGGTGGGGCCCGCGCGCACCGTTCGCGCCGACCCGATCGGCCTCATGCGCCGCGAGATCGTCTGGTCGCAGACCGTCCAGCTGCACGTGCACCCGCGCACGGTGGCGATCTCCGCCCTCAGCACCGGATTCATCCGCGACCTGGAGGGTTCGCCCACGCGCGACCTCACGGCGAGCGACATCGCCTTCCACGCCCTCCGCGAGTACGTGCCCGGCGACGACCGCCGATTCATCCACTGGAAGAGCACCGCGAAGACCGGCACGTTCATGGTGCGCCAGTTCGAGCAGACGCGCCGCAGCCGGCTCATGGTCCTGCTCGACCTCGAACCGGGTGGATATGCCGACGAGGCGGAGTTCGAGCTCGCGGTGAGCGCTGCGGCATCGGTGGGGGCGAGGGCCATCCGCGATGCGCGCACCCTGTCGTTCGTGGTGTCGGGTCGGGGCAGATCGGGCTCCGCGCCCGGCAGCGTCATGCGCGAGCTCCCCACCGTCTCGCGCGACCGGCTGCTCGATGCGCTCTGCCTCGTCGAGCCCGAGGAGCAGTCGGTCATGCTTCCGGATGTCGCCCGCTCCGCGGCGGAGGGGCTGCCCGGTGTGTCGCTCGCCTTCCTCGTCACCGGCAGCGCGCGAGGAGTGCCGACCTTGCGTGCCGCGGCAGCCCGGCTTCCGGCGGGGATCGACACCGTCGCCGTGCGGTGCGCGCCCGAGGGGGAGGCGAGCGCCCGCTCGGTCGCCGGCCTCACCGTGTTCGACATCGGCTATCTCGAGGACCTCCGCGCGATGCTCGCGAGATCGGCATCGGTGGCATGAGCCGCATGAGACGTGCTGCGGGCGCCGATCGGTTCTGGCCGACGGCGATCAGCGTCCTGCTCCTCGTCGCGCTGCTCGCGGCGGCGATGATCCCCTGGTGGCCCGTCTACGAGAGCCCCGCGTTCGTCGTCGCCGCGGCGCTCTCGATCCTCGCGGGCTCCGCGATCGCCGTCGCCGGTGCGAAGCTCCGCTGGCCGGCCTGGATCGTCCTCACCTCGGTCTTCGGCGCCTACCTCGTGCTCGGAGTGCCCGCCGCCGTCCCCGGCCGGGCGCTCGGCGGGGTGCTGCCGACTCCGCAGGGTCTCGGGGAGCTCGTCGCGGGAGCCGCCCTCTCGTGGAAGCAGCTCGTCACCATCTCCGTGCCGGTCGGCTCCTACCAGGCCCTGCTGGTGCCGCCGTTCCTCCTGGGGCTGATCGCCTCGACGTGCGCCGTCACGATCGCGCTCCGCAGCCGTCGCCCCGAGGCTGCCGTCATCCCCCCCGCCATCCTGCTCATCGCAGGGATCGCGCTCGGCGTCGTGCACTCCGCCCTCGCCGTGGAGACCGGACTCGTCTTCCTCGTCACGGCCGTGGCGTGGCTCGTCCGGGTCGGCATCGCGAGGCGTCGGGCCATCACCGGCGGTCGTCCGGTCGAGGCGGCCCTCGCCGACGCGCGTCGCGTGCTCGGCGCGTCGGCACTGGTCGCGGTCGCGCTCGTGGGCGCCACCGCGGCATCCGTGTCACTGCCGGCACCGGCGCGAAGCGTCGTGCGCGCCGAACTCCAGCCGCCGTTCGAGCCGCAGTCCCAGGAGAGCCCGCTGGCCGGCTTCCGCGCCGCGTTCGGCCCCGACGTCGAGGATGTCGAGATGCTCGAGGTGCAGGGGCTCCCCACCGGCGCCGGCATCCGGATCGCGACGCTCGACACGTACGACGGCATCGTCTACTCGGTCGGGGGAGCCGACGGCGCCGCTGCGTCGGGGCGGTTCACGCGCGTGGCGTACCGACTCGACCAGTCCGGCACGGAAGGGGAGCGCCTCGGCCTCGAGGTCGGCGTGCTCGGCTACTCCGATGTGTGGGTGCCGGGTGCCGGACGGCTCGAACGCATCACGTTCGACGGACCCCGTGCCGAGGTGCTCGCCGACAGCTTCTACTACAACGACACGACCGGCACGGGGGCCGTGCAGGCGGGGCTGGAGCCCGGTGACCGCTACTTCGCGGCCTCGGTCGTGCCGCGCGATCCCGGGAGCCTCGCCGCGTTGCAGCCCGGCACGAGTGTCATGCCCGCCTCACCCGAGCTGCCCGACACGCTCGCCCGCCTTCTCGACGAGTGGGCGCCCGCCTCGGCGGAGGAGGGAGAACGTCTCGAGCTGCTGATCGCCGGCTTCCATCGTGAGGGCTACGTGAGCCACGGCCGGGCCGACGAGGGCGACGGGACCGACAGGGGGCGGAGCCGGTCGGGCCATGCCCTCGATCGACTCGAGGAACTCGCGACGGAGCGGCCGATGATCGGCGACGGGGAGCAGTACGCGGTCGCTGCGGCGCTCATGGCGCGGCACATCGGCTTCCCCGCCCGGGTCGTGGTCGGCTACCTCCCGCCGTCCGCCGGCCCCCCCGGGGAGCCCGACGACGAAACGACGATCTTCGTGGGAAGCGACCTCCAGGCGTGGATCGAGGTGCAGACCGCCGAGGGCGAATGGGTCTCGATCGACCCCAACCCCGAGCCCCGCGAGATCCCCGAGCGCGATCCCGACGAGCCGACCGTCGTCTCGCGACCCCAATCCGCCCTCCCGCCTCCGGCTGAGCGCACGCCGGTCGACGACCTCGACTCCGATCCAGAGCTGGCGCTCGACGACCGCGACGACGGCACCGAGCCGTGGGTGGCCGTCGTCCTCGGCGCGCTCGCGGTCACGGGCGTCGTGCTGTTGGCGCTCGGCGTGATCGCGAGCCCGTTCCTCGCGATCATCGTCGCGAAGCTCAGGCGCCGACGCATCCGGCGGCGCGCGCCGACCGCGGTCGAACGGATCGAGGGCGGCTGGCAGGAGTTCGCCGACACGGCCGCCGACTACGGCTACCCGATCCGCCGGCACGCGACGCGAGCCGAACAGGCCGCGACCGTCGGCGGACTCGCCCCGCTCGTGCTCGCCTCGGTCGTCGACCGCGCCGTGTTCGCACCCGGTGAACCCGCCGACGGCGACGACGAGCGAGTCTGGGCCAGCGTGGACGAGCTGGCCGAACGACTCGGGGCGCCGCGAAGCCGCCGTGAGCGGCTCGTCGCCTCGATCTCGCTCACCTCCCTCTCGGGGTACGCTGTGAGCCGGAGAGGAGCCACGCCGTGACGTGCCGGATCTGCGGGGCCGTGCTTCCCGAGGGGGCGATGTTCTGCGGCGACTGCGGCAGCTCGACGAGCGCCACCCCCGAGTCCCGGCGCCGGCTCGACACGCGCCCCGGCGACACGACGGTCATCGAGCGCGGCGCGCGCCGGAACAGTGGCGTGATCAGCGTCCCCGTCGGCGGCTCCCGTGCGGCGGCGGCCATCTTCGCCGGCGTGGCCGCGACGGTGGCGGCGCCGGCGACGAGCGAGCCGTCGACGGATGCCCCGGCCCCGCCTCGCACGACACCCCGATTCGTGCTCACGTTCAGCACGGGGGAGTCCCGCACGGTCTTCGGCACGGGCCTCATCGGTCGCAGGCCGCTCCCGCAGCCAGGCGAGTCGTTCGACCAGCTCGTGCAGATCGCGGATCGATCGCTGTCCGTCTCGAAGACCCACCTCGAGTTCGGCGAGCACGAGGGGACGCTCTGGATCGCCGATCGCTTCTCGGGGAACGGCACCGTCGTCCGTCGCCCCGACGACGGCGCGCTGCGCTGCGAGCCCGGGCGCCGCTACCTGGTGCCCCGCGGCAGCCGGGTCGAACTCGCAGAACAGTACTTCACGGTGGAGTGAGCCCGGCCGGGTGATCGGACACTGCGGGGCGGGTCTCGTCCTCCACAGTCGAGCGGATGCCCCGGATTCCGCCCCCACTCGCAGACGGCTCCGCCGGCGTGAGCGGAACGGTGTCGGATGGGGGGATGGATCGATCCGAACCCGTGCACGGCGACGCCGCCGAGCTGCCGATCAGCCTTCCGCCGCATCCACCCGAGCCGGCTGCGGCCGGATTCCCGGTGCTCGCCACGATCGCCCCGATCGCCGGCGCCCTCGTGCTCTGGATGATCACGGGCTCGGCGATCTCGCTCGCGTTCGCGGCACTCGGCCCCCTCGTCGCCGTCGCATCCGTGCTCGACGCCCGACGCCTGGCGCGTCGCGCTCGTCGCCGTGGCGACGAGGAGCGTGCCGCGAAGCTCGAGTCGGTGCGCGCTCAGATCGACGACCGGCATGCCGTGCTCCGCGCTGCCGCATGGCGGCGGACACCGTCGGCGCGACACCTTGCCGGCGCTCGGAGCGCATCCGCCTGGCGCGATGGAACAGCGGGATCCATCGTGCTCGGCCGCGGACCTGTGACGAGCGGGCTGCGGGTCGACGGCACTCCCGTCGATGCCCACGATCGCGAGTTGCTGGAGCACGCCGCGCGGCTTGAGGGCGCCCCGGTGCTCGCCGCCGCGCAGCTCGGGATCGGCGTCGTCGGTCCACTCCCGCTCGCCCGGGCGGCCGCACGCGCGCTCGTCCTGCAGCTCGCGCATCGGTGCCGTCCCGGCGTCGTCGAGTTCTCGCTCCCCGATGAACCGTCGTGGTCGTGGGCGGAGGCGCTCCCGCACCATCGTGGTGGCGGCACCTGCCTCGTCCGCGTCCTCGAGGCCCGAGAAGCGGGCGATGACGACGGTCACGGCACGGGTCATCGCGGTCGGGGCGCATCGCAGCCACCCGACGCCGGTGCGACGATCGCCGTCGCCGAAGCGCACGGGCGGCTCCCTCACGGGCTCGGCGCCATCCTCGTCGTCGAGAACCATGGGCGGGCCGTGGTCGAGTTCGGCGGCGGCGACCCCGCGCGTGCGACGGTGGTGCCCGAGCTCCTCGGCGCATCCGAGGCGTCGTTGTGGGCCGCGCAGATGCGCTCCGCCGCCGCGCGAGCGGGCTTCGGCGGCGCGGCGACCCTGCCGACGCAGATCGACCTCGACGCGCTCCGACAACCCGAATCCGATTCTGCGTCGCGGGGCAGTCTTCGCGTCGCCGTCGGCATGCGCCACGGCGGTGAGCTCGAGATCGACCTCGTCGCGGGCGGGCCGCATGCGATCGTCGCCGGCACCACCGGCAGCGGCAAGAGCGAGTTCCTGCTCGCCTGGCTCGCCGCCCTCGCCCACTGCCATCCGCCCAGCCGGGTCGCGTTCCTCCTCGTCGACTTCAAGGGCGGCGCCGCCTTCGAGCCGATCAGGAGCCTGCCCCACGTCGCCGGCATCGTGACCGACCTCGACGAGGCGGAGGCCGAGCGCGCCGTGCTGAGCCTGCGTGCCGAGCTCCGTTACCGGGAATCTGTGCTCCACGCCGAGCGTGCTCGCGACATCATCGAGCTCGAACCCGACGTGGAGCTCGCCCGCCTCGTCATCGTCGTCGACGAGTTCCAGGCGATGATCGAGCGATTCCCCGATCTCGGCGCCGTCATCGCAGACATCGCGGCGCGAGGTCGTTCCCTCGGGGTGCACCTGGTCCTGGCCTCGCAGCGGCCGAACGGCGTCGTCCGCGAGCAGGTGACGGCCAACTGCGCCATCCGGGTGTCGCTGCGAGTCATGCAGCGCGCCGACAGCATCGCCGTCGTCGGCACCGAGGCGGCCGCGTCGATCCGGCCGGACTCGCCCGGACGCGGCATCATCGACGTCGGCGACGGGATGCCGGTGGCCTTCCAGTCGGCCCGGGTCGACGCCCGCTCGCTCGCGCAGCTGCGCCGCGCGGGCGCCGACGCGGCGCCGGCCAGGCGGCCGTGGGTCGACCCGTTGCCGGACACGTTGCCACCCGAGGTGCTCGACAGTGTCGCGACATCCGACCGGTCCATGCCCGGTGCGCTCGAGTTCGGGCTGGTCGACGAACCCGAACGGCAGCGGCACGGCCTCCTCGCCTGGTCGCCGCTCGACGGGCACCTCCTCGTGGCGGGAGCGCCGGGCAGCGGGCGTACCACGGCACTGGCGGCCATCGCCCGCGCCGCGGCCCGGCACCAACCACGACTGCCGGTCGTTCGGCTCGACGGCCCGCCGAGTCGGCAATGGGACACGGTGCAGGCGATGCAGCGGCGCGTCGCGCAGCCCGGCCCGCCGGCGCTCCTGCTCGTCGACGACCTCGACCTGCGGTTCCGCGACTGGCCCGACGAACACCGGCACTCCGCATTGATCGCGATCGAGGCGATCCTCCGAGACGGGCGTCGGAACGGCGTCGGAGTCGTGGCGACGGCCGCGCAGGCGCATCGGCTCGGCCACGGGATCCGTGAGGCGTTCGGGGGCCTCCTTTTGCTGAGGCACCCGTCACGAGCGGACCTCGTGCACGCCGGCGGTTCCGGCGGGCTCTGGAGGGACCAGGATCCGCCGGGTTGCGGGCAGTGGCGCGGGCATCGCGTGCAACTCATCGCGGCGCCGCCGCTTCCCGACGAGTCGTTCCCGGCGCCCCTGCCGCTCGACCCGGGTGGCACCGAGCTCTGCGCGGTGGTGAGCGCCTCGCCGAGGGCCGACGTGTCGGTGCTGCGGGAGTCCGGGCTCGCGCCGCTCCTCCTCGAGCCGGTCGACACGGTCGTGCGGGCCGCGCTGGCCCGGCGGTCGACGGATGCCGCGAGCACGACGGATGCCGCAATCCCCACCGATGGTGTTGAGCCGTGCGTCATCGTCGGAGACGCCGACGCGTGGGCCGCGAACTGGACGATCGCGGCGCTCGTGCGCGAGGAGGCGACGATCGTCGTGCACGGCGGCGCACGCGAGTGCCGTGTCCTCGCGGCCGATTCGTCGCTTCCGCCGCTCCTCGACGACGCGGCCGCGCAGTGCTGGGTGCGCAGGCCGGGCGCCCCGACGGAGCGAGCCGCCTGGCCGCCGGTGCCGACGACGGAAACGGTTGCCGTGGCCCCCGAACGGGAACGGAAACCGCACGCTTCGTCCACAGAAAGTAACGATTCGGACATGATCGCGTGAATCCCGTGTCGCATGTGTGGCAGTATCGACCCACCCCCGCAGGCGCCTAGAACCCGAATGGAGTTCCCATGACCGCTCGGCCCCTTCCCCAGGACCCGGTGATCCGTTCACTGATCGCGCAGGCCCGCCGCGCCCAGCTGAATCGTCGTACCCTGCTCGCCGGCGCGGGTGCCGGCGTGTCCGCGCTCGCGCTCGCCGCCTGCGCCGGCGGGGCGCAGGCGAAGCCCACGGCGGCCCCCGACAACTCGGCGAACGACAAGACCCTCAACTGGGCCAACTGGGCCGCGTACATCGATGAAGACGACGCCGGCGACTACCCGACCCTCGTGCGCTTCACCGAGGAGACCGGC
Organism: Agromyces sp. NPDC058484; assembly: GCF_042720415.1. Lineage (NCBI taxonomy): Bacteria > Bacillati > Actinomycetota > Actinomycetes > Micrococcales > Microbacteriaceae > Agromyces > Agromyces sp. NPDC058484. Next base: position 43,664 of record NZ_JBHXMP010000002.1, read on the forward strand.
ATCGAGGTCGACTACGAGGTCGCGGTCGATGACAACAACACCTACTACGGCAAGGTGAAGGACCAGCTGGCCCTCGGCCAGGACATCGGCGCCGACACCGTCTGCCTCACCGACTGGATGGTCGCCCGCTGGATCCGGCTCGGGTACACGCAGGCGCTCGACCACGCGAACATCCCGAACCTCGCCAACCTCACGCCGTCGCTGAAGGACGTCGACTTCGACCCGGGGCGTGAGATGTCGATCCCGTGGCAGGGCGGCTTCGCCGGCGTCTGCTGGAACAAGGAGGCCGTGCCGGGCGGGATCTCCTCGGTGTCCGACCTCTGGAGCGCAGACCTCAAGGGTCGCGTCGGCGTGCTTTCCGAGATGCGAGACACGATGGGCCTGCTCATGCTCGAGAACGGCGTGGACATCTCGGGCGAGTGGGGCGACGACGAGTACAACGAGGCCATCGAGGAGCTGCGCAAGCAGGTCGACGACGGGCAGGTGCGAAACATCAAAGGCAACTCCTACCTCGAAGACCTGAAGAGCGAAGACACCCTGGCCGCCATCTGCTGGTCGGGCGACATCACGGTGATCAACGCCGAGGCCGGCGACAAGTGGGAGTTCGCGATCCCGTCCGCGGGCGGCACCCTGTGGAACGACAACTTCCTCGTGCCGATCGGGTCCACCCGCAAGGCCAACGTCGAAAAGCTCATCGACTACTACTACGAGCCCGAGATCGCCGCCGAGGTCGCGGCGTGGGTGAACTTCATCACGCCCGTGGTCGGGGCGAAGGAGGCCGCGACGGCGATCGATCCCGAGCTCGCCGAGAACCAGCTCATCTTCCCGAACGACGAGACGCTCTCCAACGCCTTCGTCTTCCGCTCGCTCGACGGCGCCGAGGAGCAGAAGTACCAGGCGGAATTCCAGAGCATCCTCCTGGGGGCGTGACACAGTGTCGATGAGCATGGCGGTCCGCGAGTTCGCCGAGCGTGGCGCCGATCTCGAGCTCGTCGGGATCCAGAAGCGATTCCCGGGATTCACGGCGATCGAGGAACTCGACCTCACGATCCCCGCAGGGGCGTTCTTCGCCCTCCTCGGTCCTTCGGGGTGCGGCAAGACGACGACCCTCAGGCTGGTCGCCGGTCTCGAGGAGCCGACGCAGGGCCGGATCCTGATCGGCGGCAAAGACGTGACCGCCACGAAGTCGCATCAACGGCCGGTCAACACAGTGTTCCAGAGCTATGCCCTCTTCCCGCACATGACGATCATCGAGAACGTCGCGTTCGGGCTGAAGCGCCGTCGCATCGGCGATGCGCTCGGCAGGGCCCACGAGGCGCTCCGGCTCGTCGAGCTCGATCACCTCGCACAGCGCCGGCCGCAGCAGTTGTCGGGCGGCCAGCAACAGCGCGTCGCCCTCGCCCGGGCGATCGTGAACCGCCCGGCGCTCCTCCTCCTCGACGAGCCGCTCGGCGCACTCGACCTCAAGCTCCGTCGTCAGATGCAGCTCGAGCTGAAGACCATCCAGGAGGAGGTCGGCCTCACCTTCCTGCACGTCACGCACGACCAGGAGGAGGCCATGACCATGGCCGACACCGTCGCGGTCATGAACAAGGGCGCGATCGAGCAGATGGGCGCGCCCGAGTTACTGTACGAGCTGCCGCGCACGTCGTTCGTCGCGAACTTCCTTGGGCAGTCGAACCTCTTCACCGGCCGGGTCGCCGACACCACGAGCTCCGCGATCACCGTCGCCGCCGGCGGACACCGGATCGTCGTGCCGGTGTCGCGCGCGCAGCGTCATCAGGGCGAGATCACCGTGGGCGTCCGTCCCGAGAAGGTCGCCCTGCACGTGGAAGAACCCGACGACGATGCCGACCGCAACCTGCTCGGCCCCGGCCGGATCATCGACGTGTCGTTCTCGGGTGTCAGCACCCAGTACATCGTCGAGGTGCCCGGCGTGGGCACCGTGGTGGTGTTCGCCCAGAACGTCGGGTCCGGGCCGATGGCGAGCGTGGGCGCCGAGGTGTGGCTGAGCTGGGCGATCGCGCACGGATTCGGGCTCGACGACGGGCCGAGCGAGACCGGCAGGTTCCCTGCCGACGACTCGACCCGTTCCATCGCCGCGCAGCACCGCGAGGCTCTCGTCTCGGAGCTCGAGGAGAACTGACGATGGCCTTCGCAGCGTTCGCGACGGCGGAGGCCCAGCCGCAGGCACCCAAGAAGAGGAGCCGCATCGCGCTCTTCCTCCTGCTGCCGGGCATCCTCTACCTCGTCCTCTTCTTCCTCACGCCGCTCATCTCCCTCGTGCTCACCTCCTTGCAGGCGCCGCGCGAGTTCGGCGACATCGGCCAGTACGACTACGCGTTCAACTGGCAGAACTACGCGGCGGTCGTCGAGCAGTACCTCCCGCACATCCTGCGCTCGTTCGGGTACGCGCTCGCCGCAACCGTGTTCGCACTGGTCTTCAGCTATCCGCTGGCCTACTTCATCGGCGTGAAGGCGCGTCGCCGGCCGCTGCTGCAGAGCCTGATGCTGGTGCTCGTGATCGCGCCGTTCTTCATCAGCTTCCTGTTGCGCACGCTCGCGTGGAAGCAGATCCTCTCCGACGAGTCGTTCATCATCACCTCGCTGAAGGCGCTCTCGCTGATGGCGCCCGACGCCCACTTCACGGGCACCCCGTTCGCGGTGATCTTCGGACTCACCTACAACTTCATCCCGTTCATGACCTTGCCGCTCTACTCCTCACTCGAACGGCTCGACACCCGCTACCTCGAGGCCGGGAGCGACCTCTACGCGAAACCGTTCACGGTGTTCCGCAAGATCACCGTCCCGCTCTCGATGCCCGGCATCGTCGCCGGTACGCTGCTCACCTTCATTCCGGCGGCCGGCGACTACATCAACGCCAGTCGCGACTTCCTCGGCGGCCCCGACACCCAGATGATGGGCAACGTGATCGAGGCGAACTTCCTCGTGCTGCAGAACTACCCGGCCGCGGCGGCGCTCTCGATCATCCTCATGACCGTGATCCTCGTCATCGTCGGCGTCTACGTGAAGCGTTCCGGAACGGAGGACCTGCTGTGAGCGGCGAAGTCCAGGCGGCCGCCGTGCTCGGCGGGCTCGCCGAGAGCGAGCAGGAGGAGGAACGGCGGCCCGTGCGGCGCCCGGGTGCGGGTCGCGTCGGCCTCGGCGACTGGCTCCTGCCGGCGTACGCGATCATCGCGCTCGTGTTCCTCCTCATCCCCATCGTCTACACGTTCGTGTTCTCGTTCAACGACTCGATCAAGTCGAACATCTCGTGGCGCGGGTTCACGCTCGACAAGTGGCTGAACGTCTGCAACGTCGAGGGCGGAGCCGTCTGCGAGGCGTTCGGCAACAGCATCGTCATCGGCGTCGTGGCCACCGTCGTCGCGACCACGCTCGGCACGATGATCGCCATCGCACTCGTGCGCTACCGGTTCCGGGCCAGGTCCGCCACGAGCCTCCTGCTGTTCCTCCCGATGGCGACGCCCGAGGTCGTGCTGGGTGCCGGCCTCGCCGCCCAGTTCCTCGCCGTCGGCGTGCCGAAGGACATGACGACGATCATCCTCGCGCACACGATGTTCTGCATCAGCTTCGTTGTGGTCACGGTCAAGGCGCGCGTCGCGAGCCTCGACCCCGCGCTCGAAGAGGCCGGACGCGACCTCTACGGGTCTCCGGCGCAGGTCTTCTGGCGCATCACCTTCCCGCTCCTGATGCCGGGCATCCTCGCCGCGGCGCTGCTGTCGTTCGCCCTCAGCTTCGACGACTTCATCATCACGAACTTCAACTCGGGCTCCGTCTCGACGTTCCCGAAGTACATCTACATCTCGGCATCGCGCGGCATCCCCGCGGAGGCGAACGTCATCGCCTCCGCCGTGTTCCTCTTCGCGATCGTGCTCGTCATCGCCGCCCAGGTCTCGCGCGCGGCGAGGGCGAAGCGGCTCGCGAAGCTCCGTTGACCCGAACCGAGCGAATCGGATGCTGCGACGGGATCGTTCCCCTCGCGGCATCCGTCGATCGGACCGTGCGCTCGACGCGGCCTCAGACCGTGGCGCGCACGTCGCCGATGCGGCGCTCGCCGCCCATGACCCAGAGGTCGAGCTCGGTCTGCACCTGATCGACGGCGGCGTCGTCGACCGCGCCGGCGCCGGCGAGGAGCCGCAACGCGATGATCGTGGAGGCCCGCGACGAGCCGTCGAGCACCTTGAGCGCGGTGGTCGTGCCGTTCGGCGCGGTCATGACCATGACGCCCTCGGCCCCGACCTTGGCGAAGACGCCGAGCCGTTCCATCGCGACCGTGTCGGGCTGGCCCGGCCCGCCGACCGCCCACGGGTGCTCGCGCGCGGCCTCGGTGAGCGCCGCCGCCTCGCGGTAGAGCGCGAACGGCGAGGAGGCGGCCGCGGTGGTGATCTTCTGGATGCCGCGCGCGAGAGCGGTGAGGCTGATTGCGTGCACCGGCGAGCCGCAGCCGTCGACCGCGGTCGCGGCGGGTCGCTCGCCGGTGAGCCGCTCGACGACGTCGAGGATGCGCTTCTGCAGCGGATGCCCCGGATCGAGGTACCCCTCGAGCGGCCACTCGTTCGCCGCGCACGCGAGCAGCATGGCCGCGTGCTTGCCTGAGCAGTTCATGTGAACGCGCTCGCGCGGAGCGCCGCTGCGGATCAGCTCGTCGCGGGCGATCTTGTCGGTCGGTGCGGCCGTCGGGCAGCCGAGCGCCGAGACCGGGAGCGACGCGCGATCGAGGAGCCCGCGCACGAGCGCGACGTGCGCCGCCGTGCCGGAGTGGCTCGCCATGGCGACGGCCGCGTCCTCGCCGCGGAGCGTCACGCCCGACATCATCACGGCGAGCGCCTGGAACGGCTTCAGGCAGGACCGGGGGAAGATCGGGGTGCGCACGTCGCCGAGCGCGCGCGCGACCTCACCCTCGGGGGAGAGCACGACGGCGGAGCCTGCGTGCCGTGACTCGATGAAACCACTGCGCTCGACCACGGCGAGTTCGACGGCGTCGGTGACGGTGAATGTGCCGGGCACCGCGCTACCCGAGCGACGCGAAGCCGTCGTCGAGCACGCGGAGGCCGTCTTCGATGAGGGCGTCGCTCACCGCGAGGCTCGGCAGGAACCGGAGCACATTGCCCCAGGTGCCCGCGCTGAGGAACAGGACCCCGTGCTGCGCCGCATACGCGACCAGCGCGGAGACCGCTTCGGGGTTCGGCACCTTCGTGGTGTCGCCGGTGCCCGGCTGCACGAGCTCGATGGCGATCATCGCACCCCTGCCGCGGATCTCGCCGATGATGTCGTAGCGCCGCTCGAGCCGCTCGAGGCCCGCCGTCAAGGTCGCCTCGATGCGCTCCGCCTCGGCGAGGAGATGGTTCTGCTCGATCGTCTCGAAGACCGCGACTGCCGCGGCGCACGCCACCGGGTTGCCGCCGAACGTGCCGCCGAGCCCGCCGGGCTGCGAGGCGTCCATGATCTCGGCGCGGCCGGTGACGGCCGCGAGGGGGAGGCCGCCGGCGATGCCCTTCGCGGAGAGCACGAGGTCGGGCTCCCAGCCGAAGTGCTCGCTCGCGTAGTAGCGGCCGGTGCGGGCCATGCCGCTCTGGATCTCGTCGGCGATCATGACCACGCCGTGCTCGGTGCACCAGCCCTGCAGCGTGGGGAGGAACCCCTCGGCGGGCACCATGAACCCGCCCTCGCCCTGGATCGGCTCGACCACGAGGCAGGCGAGATCGCTGGCGCCGACCGCCTTCTCGAGGTACGCGATCGTGCGCGCCGCGGCATCCTCGCCCGAAAGGCCGTCGCGGTAGGGGTAGGAGCTCGGCGCGTGGTAGACGTCGCCGGCGAACGGGCCGTACCCGGTCGCGTACGGGTGCGCCTTGTAGTTCATCGCCATCGTGAGGTTCGTGCGGCCGTGGTACGCGTGGTCGAGCACCGCGACGGCGCGCCGGCCGGTGAACTTGCGTGCGATCTTCACGCCGTTCTCGACGGCCTCGGCGCCCGAGTTCACGAGCACGGTCTTCTTCGCCCACCCGCCGGGGGTGTGCTCGGCGAGCAGCTCGGCGACGCGCACGTACTCCTCGTAGGGGGTGATCGTGAAGAGCGTGTGGATGACATCCTGCAGCTGGTTCGCCGCAGCCTGCACGACGCCCTGCTCGGTGTGGCCGACGGTGGTGACGCCGATGCCGGCGCCGAAGTCGATGAACCGGTTGCCGTCGACGTCGACGAGGATCGCCCCGTTCGCGCGCTCGATGTACACGGGCAGGGCCGAGGAGACGCCGGCCGAGACGACCCTGGTGCGCCTCGCGTGCAGTTCCTCCGACTTCGGGCCGGGAATGGCGGTCACGACCCGGCGCTCCTGGGGCACGGCGTACACCGGCGCGGTCGCGGTCTCAGCAGGAATCTGGGTGTCAGTCATGGTGCCCCAAGCCTATCGCCGAGGTGCAGGCCCACTGTGCCGCGAGGGTGCAGAATCGAAGGCACGACTCGCATCGACGGAAGGCACGGAATGCTCGGCGAACACCGCTACGAGATCGAGGTCGAGTGGCTCGGCGACCGCGGCGAAGGCACGTCGAACTACCGCGCGTACGGTCGTCAGCACGTCGTGCGCGCGGCCGGCAAGACCCACGACATCGACGGCTCGAGCGATCGCGTCTTCCACGGCGACCGGGAACGGTGGAACCCCGAGGAGCTCCTGCTCGCCGCGCTCAGCGAATGCCACATGCTCTCGTACCTGCACGTCGCCACCCGCCACGGGGTCGTCGTGAAGGGGTACACGGATGCCGCGACGGGCACGATGATCGAAGACGGCCGCGGCGGGGGCGCCTTCAGCGAGGCGACGTTGCGTCCTCGGGTCGAGGTGGCGGATGCCTCGATGCTCGCGCTCGCCGACGAGATCCACGCCGAGGCCGCCGAGAAGTGCTTCATCGCGGCATCGGTCGCCTTCCCGGTGCGGCATGAGGCGACCGCCGTCGTCGCCGCCCCGCTGGTCGAGTAGCGCCGGGCGTCGTCGCCGCCCCGCCGGCCGAGTAGCGCCGGGCGTGGCCCGCCGAGCATCGAGACCCCTCGTCAGCCCGGAAGACTCGGGAGCGTCGGTTGCGCCGGCGGGCACGCGTGACCACCGACGAGCCTCGAGCACGGCGGGAAGAATGGGGGCAGTCGCTCGGCTTCGGGATCGCCGAACCAGCGGTGCCAGATTCGCCAGAAATTGAGGTTGCCGTACGCTCCGCAGGCGTCGCCGGCGTCGGGGTCCGCGAGCGTGGCGGCATTCGGCTGGTACGGGGTGTAGTTGTAGAGGTTGGCGGTGGCCTGGTTGCGGATCTGGACGGGGGCGGCCCCGCACGCGGCATCCGGATTGAAGCCGACGTTCACGGTGCCCACACGGTACGGGCGGTCGGGTTCCTCTGTGTACTGCCGGAACTGCCAGGCCGCGTTGTAGACCTGGTTGAAGAAGCCGAAGTACTTCGTGTCGCAGTCGGCGGTGTCGGGACATCCGTAGCCCGTTGCCCGCTCGAAGCCCGACGCGCTCGGGCGCGTGAGCAGCGACTGCTCCTTCTGCAGCAGCACGAGGAGCGCCTGCGGGCTCACGTCGCATGCGACCGCGGCCTTCGCGATGATGCGGCTCGCGCGCTCGCGGATGCCGCCGCGGTACTCGGCGCAATGGGCGCCGCCCACCGCCGGCTGGGTCGTCGTCGACTGCCTGAAGTCGGCGAGGCAGCGCACGCCCTCATCGGGGCGGCACGACACGGATTCGAGGAAGGCCTGGATCTCCTCCTCGCCCATCGCGGAACTGTCGTAGAACGCGTCGTCGCTGACGATGTGGCCCGGGTCGAACTCGCTCGTCGGCGGCTCGGGGAGCCGTGGCGGGCTCGTCGCCGCCGCCGCCGTCGGTGCCGGTGGCGCGGCTGACGGTGAGGCGCAGGCCGCGAACGCGACGACCACGAGGGCGGCGGTGGCGCAGCGGGCGGCCACCTCGGCGATGCTCATCGAGCCGACGATACCCGGCGAACGCGTGGCTCGGCTGGGAATCGGGTCAGACGCGCTCGCGGGGTGCGACGCGGTCGGCGAGCTTCGCGAGGGTGCCCGCGGGCGGCGTCTCGTTGTACCGTCCGGCGAGCTCCTGGCCCGTGAGCCCGTGGATGGCGGTCATGATCTCATCGGTCGCGGCGCGTCGCGCGCGCCCCGACGAGGCGACGCCGTGCCGGCTGAGGTCGAGCGGAGCCCCGAAGCGCACCGTGACCGGGCGCACCCGCGGCAGCTTCGCGCCGACCGGCTGGATCTCCTCGGTGCCGAGGAGTCCGACCGGGACGACGGTCGCGCCGGTCTCGAGCGCGAGCCACGCGACGCCCGTGCGCCCCCGGTACAGCCGCCCGTCGAGCGAACGCGTGCCCTCGGGATAGAGGGCGAAGGCGGCGCCCGTCTCGAGGATGCGACGCCCCTGGTCGAGCGCCTCCTGCGCCTGTGCCCCGGCGCCCCGGTCGACGCTCACCGCGCCGATCGCGCCGAAGAACGTGCGCGAGACCCAGCCCGAGAACCCCGTGCCGGTGAAGTAGTGCGACTTCGCGAGGAACTGCACCGGCCGTGGTGCGGCGAGCGGGATCACGATGCTGTCGACGAACGAGAGGTGGTTGCTCGCGAGGATGACGGGTCCGTGCTTCGGCACCAGTTCGGCACCCGTGATCGTCGGGCGGTAGACCAGTCGCACGAGCGGGCGGAGGATGCCGCGCACGATCCGGTAGAGCGGGCCCTGCCGCACCGGCGGCGAAGACACGGCGTCGGCTTCGATCTCGCTCACCGTTCGACCCTAGGCCGTGCCGCATGCCGGGAACGGAATACCCGGTCGGATCCGTCGCGGGCCTCGGGTCGATACGCGAGGATGGGTCATGTGGACGTGACGTCGGAGGGGGAGCTCATCGAGCTGGAGGACGCGAGCGTCCGCGTGCTCGTGTTCGCCGGCTCCCGCCGCCCGCTCGCTGCCGATGGCGTGCTCCGCGGCCTGATCGGGAGTGCGTCCGGCGTGCCCGCCGACGACGTCGAGCTCGTGCACGCATGCGCCGTCTGCGGGGCACGGCACGGGCGGGTGTCGGTCGCCTATCCGCTCACGCTCTCGGGAGCCCCGTGGTACGCCGACGTGGCGGTGCACGGCGACGCGATCGTCGCGGCGGCGACGACGCGGCATCCGCTCGGTGTCGGCATCGAATCGGCAGCCATCGACGCGGCCGGTGTCATCGACGAGGCGGCATTCCACGTGGGGGAGCTCGCCGCTCTCGACGATCTCGACCCTGCGCGCCGTGCGCTCGTGCGCGCGACCCTGTGGGCCCGCAAGACCGCGCTGCTTCGCGCGATCGGGCACACCGACTTCATCGAACCCTCGAGACTGGCGCTGTCGATCCCGGGCGACGACGGCGGGGTGGGGCGCATCGTCCGCAGCGTCCCCGAGTTCGGGTCGGTGTGGCGCCAGGTGCGGTTCCACGACGTGCCGGTCCCCGGCAACCGCGCCGCCTCCGTCGCGATCATCGGCAGATGAGCAAGGCGCCGACCGCCGTAGGGTGGGAAGGTGCGCAGCGTCATCATCCTCGGCTCGTCGGGCTCCATCGGCACACAGGCGCTCGACGTCATCCGGGCGAATCCGGGGCGGTTCGACGTCGTCGGGCTCGCGGTCGGATCGAATCGCGCGCTGCTCGAGCAGCAGGCGTCCGAGTTCGGTGTCGAGCACACCGCCGTCGGCGTCGACGAGGCCGTGCAGCTCGTGCAGGACGTCGAGGCCGACGTCGTGCTGAACGGCATCACCGGGTCGGTCGGTCTCGCGCCGACGCTCGCGGCGCTCCGCCGCGGCACGATCCTCGCCCTCGCGAACAAGGAGTCGCTCATCGTCGGCGGCGACCTCGTGACGGGGCTCGCTCGGCCCGGGCAGATCGTGCCGGTCGACTCAGAGCACTCCGCGATCGCGCAGGCGCTGCGGTCGGGCACCGACGACGAGGTGCGCCGCCTCGTGCTCACCGCCTCGGGCGGTCCGTTCCGCGGGCGCACCCGGGAGAGCCTCGCGGATGTCACGCCGGCCGAGGCCCTCGCACACCCCACCTGGGACATGGGCCTCGTCGTCACGACGAACTCCGCGACGCTCGTGAACAAGGGGCTCGAGGTCATCGAGGCGCACCTGCTCTTCGACGTGGACTACGACCGCATCGACGTCGTCGTGCACCCGCAGTCGATCGTGCACTCGATGGTCGAGTTCGTCGACGGTTCGACGATCGCGCAGGCATCGCCGCCCGACATGCGGCTGCCCATCTCGCTCGGCCTCGACTGGCCGCACCGCGTCGCCGCCGCGGGCAAGCCGCTCGACTGGTCGAGCGCCACGACCTGGACCTTCGAACCGCTCGACGGCGACGCGTTCCCGGCCGTCGCCCTCGCGAAGCAGGTCGGTCGAGCGGGCGGCGAGTACCCCGCCGTGTTCAACGCGGCCAACGAGGAGGCGGTGGCGGCGTTCCACGCCGGGCGCATCGGGTTCCCCGGCATCGTCGACACCGTGCGCGACGTCGTCGAGCACTACGAGGCATCCGGGGGCGAACTCACCGTCGCCTCGCTCACCGAGGCGGAGCGCGCCGCGCGCCGCGCCGCGCACGAGCGCATCGACCGCCAGGGCTGACAGAGCAGCCGACACAGCGCACTCGAAGCCTGCGGCAGTACGCTGACGACGTGGATTCCGTGCTCGCCTTCATCCTCGGCGTCGTCATCATCGCGATCGGCCTCGCCGTGTCGATCGGCCTGCACGAGATCGGCCACCTCGTGCCCGCCAAGCTCTTCGGCGTCAAGGTGACCCAGTACATGATCGGCTTCGGGCCCACGATCTGGTCGAAGCGCCGGGGCGAGACCGAGTACGGCGTGAAGGCCATTCCGCTGGGCGGCTACATCTCGATGATCGGCATGTTCCCACCCGCCAAGGGCGAGCAGGCGAAGGCCGACTCGACTGGCTTCCTCCGCGGGCTCGTGCAGGATGCGCGCGACTCCAGCACCGAGTCGATCACCGCCGGCGACGAGCATCGCGCGTTCTACCGGCTTCCGGTGTGGAAGCGCATCATCATCATGTTCGGCGGGCCGCTCATGAACCTCGTGCTCGCGGTGGTGCTCTTCGGGGTGCTGCTGGTGGGCTTCGGCGTCGCGCAACCCTCCACGACGATCGGCGCGGTGTCCGAGTGTGCGCTGCCGGCGACCAGCGAGCGCCAGACCTGCGAGCCCGGCGACCCGGCGGCACCCGGCGCGGCGGCGGGCTTCGAGCCGGGCGACCGCATCGTCTCGGTGGCGGGCGAGCCGATCGACAGCTGGAACGAGTCGACGGCGATCATCCGCGACCACCCCGACGAGCAGGTCGAGCTCGTCGTGGTCCGCGACGGCGAGGAGGTCGCCCTCACCGTGACGCCGATGCTGAGCGAACGGTACGCGACCGACGACGACGGCCGGCCCGTGACGGATGCCGCGGGCGACCCGGTCACCGTGCAGGTCGGCTTCGTGGGCATCAGTCCGGCCACCGAAACGGTGCAGCAGCCCCCCACCGCGGTGCTCCCCGTCGTCGGTGACAGTGTTGCCGGCGTCGCCGGAATCATCCTGAACCTGCCCCAACGCATGGTCGATGTCGCGAATGCGGCGTTCGGACCCGAGGAGCGCGACCCGAACGGGCCCATCTCGGTGGTCGGCGTCGGCCGAGTGGCAGGCGAGATCGCGAGCCTCGACGAGATCCCGCTCGCCTCCAAGGCCGCGGGGCTCGTCGGCATCCTCGCATCGCTGAACATCGCGCTGTTCGTCTTCAACCTCGTCCCGCTCCTCCCGCTCGACGGCGGCCACATCGCGGGGGCCCTCTGGGAAGCGATCCGTCGCGGCTTCGCGAAGCTGTTCCGGCGCCCCGACCCGGGCCCCGTCGACCTCGCGAAGCTCATGCCGCTCACGCTCGCCGTCGTGGTGGTGCTCGGCGGCATGAGCGCGCTGCTGATCTACGCCGACATCGTGAAGCCGGTGCAATTGTTCTGACGCCGGTGCTCCCGGGGGAGGCCGGTACTCCCGGGGGAGGCCGGTACTCCCGGGGGAGTAGGTGCTGAGCCTCCGTCGGGCCGATCCAGCACGGATGCCGCGGCGATACGATCGGGGAATGCCTGTCACCCCACGGCACGAGCCGCCCTCGTGGGAAGGGCCGCGCGACGGGCACTCGTACGCGCCGTGGAGCACCCCGCCCGGACGGTGGGGCGGCCCGCCCGGACCGCCCTGGAACTCGAGTCGTGCAGGGCCGCCCGCCATCGTCGTGCTGCTCGTCCCCGTCGTCATCAGCTTCCTCGTGCAGGTGCCGGCCGCGATCGGCATCGCCGTGTGGCAGCACGCCGGATGGGCCGCCGGCCTCGGCCAGGTCGCGCTCGCCGCGGCAGGGCCGCTCGCCCTCCTCGGCGCGCGCCGGTTCCCGGGCCCGACGGTCGCGTTCGTCGCGGCCGCCGCGCTCGCCGACCTGCTGTTCACGCCCGAGGCCGGCCCGCCGTACGTCGCCCTGGCGTTCGCGATCGTGCTGGCCGTCGTCCGCGGAGCAGTCGTCTGGGCGGTCGTGTCGGTCCTCGTCGCGTGGGTGGCCGCGATCGCGCTCGGCGCGGTGATCGGGCTGTCGTGGCATCCGTTCCGCATCGCCCTCACGACCGTGCTGTTGGCCGTGTGCTTCGCCATCGGCGCGTTCATCCGCGTGCGGCGGGTGCATGCCGCCGAGTACCGGGCCGAGGCGGCCAGGCGGCGGCAGACCGCCGAGGAGCGCGAACGGGTGCGCATCGCCCGTGAGCTCCACGACGTCATCGGGCACGCGCTGTCGCAGATCAACGTGCAGGCGAGCGTCGGCCTGCACCTCATGGATCGCGATCCCGAACAGGCCCGCACGGCGCTCGGCAGCATCAAGGACACGTCGAAGGCCGCCCTCGAGGAGGTGCGCAGCGTGCTCGGGGTGATCAGGAACGAGGCGGATGCGCCGCTCGCACCGCAGGCCGAACTCGCCGAACTGCCGCGCCTCATGGCGGGCGTGCGCTCGCCGGGCTTCGACGTCGAACTCATCGATCGGCTCGAGGAGACGCCGGGTCGCGCGGTGCAGTTCGCGGCATTCCGCATCGCGCAGGAGGCGCTCACGAACGTCGTGCGGCACGCTGACGCCACCCGTGCCGTCGTCGCCGTCGAGCGGCTCGGCGACGAGCTGCTGCTCACCGTCGACGACGACGGACGCGGCAGCCGCGGCGCGGCCGAGGGCAGCGGCATCCTCGGCATGCGGGAGCGCGCCGCCCTGCTCGGCGGCTCCGTCGAGGTCGGCCCGTCGCCGCGCGGCGGCACGCGCGTCACGGCGCGCCTTCCGTGGGGAGCGACGGCATGATCCGGGTCGCGCTCGCCGACGACCAGGTGCTCGTGCGGGCCGGGTTCCGTGCGCTCCTCGAGGCGGAGGACGACCTCGAGGTCGTGGGGGAGGCGTCGACCGGCGAGGAGCTCCTCGCGCTGGTGCGGCGCGAACCGGTCGACGTGGTGCTCATGGACATCCGGATGCCGGGCGGTGACGGCCTCTGGGCCACCGAGCAGATCGCCGCCGACCCGGCGCTGGCCGGCGTGCACGTCGTCATCGTCACGACGTTCGAGCTCGACGAGTACGTGGCCCGGGCGGTGCGCGCGGGCGCCGGCGGGTTCCTCGTGAAGGACACCGAGCCCGTCGACCTCCTCCGCGCCGTGCGGGTCGTCGCGAGCGGCGAGGCGCTGCTCTCGCCGGGGGTCACGAAGCGGCTGCTCGAACGCATGGCCGTCGGCCTCCGCGATGCGCCCGACGAGGAGCGCCTCGCGGCCCTCACCGACCGGGAGCGCGAGGTGCTCCGGCTCGTCGGGCACGGGCTGACGAACGACGAGATCGCGGCACGTCTCGTGCTGAGCCCGCTCACCGCGAAGACGCACGTCTCGCGCATCATGGCGAAGTTGCATGCCCGCGACCGGGTCCACCTCGTGGTGGTGGCGTACGAGTCGGGCCTCGTCGCGCCCGGCTGGCAGTAGCGCCGGTCGCGGCAGCCGGCCGCGGCATCCGACCGCGACATCCGGCCGCGACATCCGGCGGCGACATCCGGCGGCGACATCCGGCGGCGACATCCGGCGGCGACATCCGGCGGCGACATCCGTGCCTCGCACTGCTCCCGGCGGAGCAGTCGAAGTGCCTCCCACCGGCGGATTCGCGGATGCCGCCGCCGCACGAGCATGGCATCGACGGCCCATTCCGGGGCCGCACGAACACGGGAGACACCATGCTCGCCACCCTCACCACCACCGCGGTGGCCACCCACACCGGCCCGTGGGCCGCCGGATTCGGATGGGTCTTCTTCCTCATCCCGATCTTCTGGATCCTCGTCATCGGGCTGATCATCTTCCTGGTCACCCGCAACCGGCGTCGCTACTGGGCGCACGGCGGCCCCGACGGGTCGTACGGCCCGCCGTGGATGCGTGGCGGCCCGAGCGCCGAGTCGACGCTCTCCGAGCGGTTCGCGAAGGGCGACATCGACGAGACCGAGTACCGCGCACGCCTCGAGGTGCTGCGCGCGAACCGGCCGAACGCCTGAGCGGCGGACGGCAGGGCGGATGCCGCGGCGCCGGCTCGCGGCATCCGCCTCTGTGACATCCGCCCTTGCCGGGTCGTGCCACTGCAGGAAGAACCCGATACCGTGCGGCGTGTCGCGCGGCGACGCGCCGAGTGGAGTCGGATTCTTCCTGCAGCAGTCGCCCGCCGCGCTCAGCGCGAGAGCAGGAGCGCCTCGCCCTGGCCGCCGCCGCCGCAGAGCGCGACCGCCGCCTTGCCGCCGCCGCGGCGGGAGAGCTCGAGCGCGGCGTGCAGGGCGAGTCGTGCGCCGGACGCCCCGATGGGGTGTCCGAGCGCGATGGCCCCGCCGTGCACGTTGACGCGATCGGCCGGCAGTCCGAGGTCTCGCATCGACTGGAGCGACACGGCGGCGAACGCCTCGTTGATCTCGACGAGGTCGAGGTCGCCGGCCTCGCCGCCGTCTTTCTCGAGCGCCGCGGCGATGGCGTTGGCGGGCTGGGAGTGCAGCGAGTTGTCGGGTCCGGCGACCTGCCCGGCGGCGCCCACGACGGCGAGCCACGCCAGGCCGCGCTCCTCGGCCCACTCACGGCTTGCGACGACCACGGCAGCGGCGCCGTCGGAGAGCGGCGACGAGTTGCCGGCCGTGATCGAGCCGTCTTCGGCGAACGCCGGCCGGAGCTTCGAGAGCACCTCGACGGTGGAGTCGGGGCGTACGCCCTGGTCTTCCGCGACGACCACGGGGTCGCCCTTGCGCTGGGGGATCTCGACGGGCACGATCTCGTCGGCGAAGACGCCCGAGGCCTGGGCGCCGCCGGCACGCACGTGCGACGCGGCGGCGATCTCGTCTTGTTCGGCGCGGGTCATGCCGTAGCGGGCGTTGAACCGCTCGGTCGACGCGCCCATGGAGGCGTGGTCGAACGCGTCGGTCAGGCCGTCGTTGGCGGCGTGGTCGAGCATCTCGACGCTGCCGTACGGGTAGCCCTTGCGCGATCCGGGCATGAGCAGCGGCGCCTGCGTCATCGACTCCTGGCCGCCGGCCACGACGACGGATGCCTCGCCGAGGCGGATGAGGCGTGCGGCATCCGTGATGGCGACGAGGCCCGACAGGCAGACCTTGTTCACCGTCGTCGCCGGCACGCGCCACGGGATGCCCGCGGCGACGGCGGACTGCTTCGCGGGGTTCTGGCCCGCACCCGCCTGGAGCACCTGGCCCATGATCACGGCGTCCACGTCGTCGGCGGCGACCCCGGCCCGCTCGAGCGCGCCGCGGATGGCGACGGTGCCGAGTTCGACCGCTGTCTGCGCCGCGAGATTTCCGTTGATGCGGGCGAACGGGGTGCGTGCTCCAGCGATGATGACGACGTCGGGGGTGCTCATCGGTGTCGGACTCCTTCGTCTTCGTGGGGGGATCGCCCCTCTGGAAGTCTATGTCGGCCGGGCTGGACGGACGCCGACGGCCTGGACGAGCGGGTTGTGCATTTCCGCACGTGGATGCTGCACATCTCGTTATTGTCGGTGCGTTCGTGCATAATGCAGACTCGGATTCGGCCGGCCCTGCCGCCGAGCCGCACGACGAGGTGGAGGAGTCACCCATGGCTGGATTCGAGGGTCGGCGGGTGCTGGTCACCGGCGGGGCGAGCGGCATCGGGCGCGCGTGCGCCGAAGCCTTCGCGACGCGCGGTGCCACGGTCGTCGTGGCCGACGTCGACGCAGACCAGGCGAACGCGACCGCGGAGGCGATCGGAGGCGAGGCGTGGCCCGTCGACCTCGCCGACACCGCCGCCCTCGCCGATCTGTCCCTCGACGCCGACATCCTCGTCAACAACGCCGGCATCCAGCACGTGCGCCCGATCGAGGACTTCGAGCCCGACCGGTTCTCGCTCATCCTCCGCATCATGCTCGAGGCGCCGTTCCTGCTCATCCGTGCAGCCCTGCCCGGCATGTACGCACGCGGCTTCGGCCGCATCATCAACGTCTCGAGCGTGCACGGCCTGCGCGCGTCGGCATTCAAGTCGGCGTACGTGGCCGCGAAGCACGGGCTCGAGGGCCTCTCGAAGGTCACCGCACTCGAGGGCGGCGGGCACGGCGTCACCTCGAACTGCATCAACCCCGGGTACGTGCGCACGCCGCTCGTCGAGAAGCAGCTCGCCGACCAGGCGCGGGTGCACGGCATCCCCGAGGCGGAGGTGCTGTCGCAGATCATGCTCACGGAGACGGCGGTGTGCCGACTCGTGGAGCCCGCGGAGGTGGCGAGCCTCGCGCTCTGGATCGCCGGCCCGGACGCCGGAATGGTCACGGGCGCCAGCTACACCATGGACGGCGGATGGAGCGCGAGATGAGTGCGGCGCCCGTGCCGCCAGCCCGACGCGATGTGATCGCCGGGTCGGCCTCGGACACAGGTAGCGTGATCCCTGTGATCCGTGCCCGCATCGAGGCGGCGGATATACAGGAAGGTGCATCGTGACTCTCGACAAGGTCGTCGGGTCCGCCCAGGAGGCGGTCGCCGACATCCCCGCCGGGGCCAGTCTCGCCGTCGGCGGGTTCGGTCTCTGCGGCATCCCGATGGTGTTGATCCGGGCGCTGCACGACGCAGGAGTCGACGGTCTCTCCGTCGTCTCGAACAACTGCGGCGTCGACGACTGGGGCCTCGGCGTGCTGCTCGCCGACCAGCGGATCGCGAAGATGACGTCGTCGTACGTCGGCGAGAACAAGGAGTTCGAGCGGCAGTACCTCTCGGGCGAGCTCGAGCTCGAGCTCACCCCGCAGGGCACGCTCGCCGAGAAGCTCCGGGCCGGCGGCAGCGGTATCGCCGCCTTCTACACCCAGACCGGCGTCGGCACCCAGGTCGCCGAGGGCGGCCTGCCGCGTCGGTACCACGCCGACGGGTCGGTCGCGGTATCGAGTCCGGCAAAGCCGGTGCAGACGTTCACGGTGCGCGGCCAGGAGCGCGAGTTCGTGCTCGAGGAGGCGATCACCACCGACTTCGCCCTCGTGCACGCCCTGAAGGGCGACCGGCACGGCAACCTCGTGTTCGACAAGTCCGCACGCAACTTCTCGCCGCTCGCCGCGATGGCCGGACGCGTGTGCATCGCCCAGGTCGAGGAGCTCGTCGAGCCGGGCGAGATCGACCCCGACCATGTGCACGTGCCCGGGGTGTTCGTCGATCGCGTCGTCGTCGTCGGACCCGACATCGAGAAGCGCATCGAACGCCGCACCGTGCGGGAGGGGAACTGACATGGCGCTCACGAGACTCGAGATGGCGGCGCGCGCGGCGAAGGAGCTGCCCGACGGCGCCTACGTCAACCTCGGCATCGGCCTGCCCACGCTCGTGCCGAACTACGTGCCCGACGAGGTCACGGTCGTGCTGCAGTCCGAGAACGGCATCCTCGGCGTCGGTCCGTACCCGACCGAGGCCGAGATCGATCCCGACCTGATCAACGCCGGCAAGGAGACGGTCACGGTGCTTCCCGGTGCCGCCTACTTCGACTCGGCGACGAGCTTCGGCATGATCCGCGGCGGCAAGATCAACGCGGCGATCCTCGGCGCCATGCAGGTGTCGGCCGCGGGCGACCTGGCCAACTGGATGATCCCCGGCAAGATGGTGAAGGGCCCCGGCGGCGCGATGGACCTCGTGCACGGCGCCCAGCGGGTGATCGTGCTCATGGAGCACGTCGCGAAGGACGGCTCGGCGAAGATCGTGAACGAGTGCTCGCTGCCCCTCACCGGGCGGGCCGTCGTGCACCGCATCATCACCGACCTCGCCGTCATCGATGTCACGCCCGAGGGGCTCCGGCTCGTGGAGCTCGCCCCCGGCGTCACGGTCGACGAGGTCGTCGCGGCGACCGAGCCGCCGCTGGACACGAAGTGGGTCTCGTAGTCGGCCCGGCGATCGACGAGCGCCGCCGAAGGCGACGCTACTCGAGATCTGCAACGCTTGAGCGGATGCTCCGAGACGGAATCGTGATGCGGCGCGGCACCTCCGGGTGTCGCGCCGCAGGCATGATCGTCAGAGACGTCCTCCGAGGACGTCGACGATCCAGACTCAGGAGTCCGATGACCCGAACCATCCGCGCCAGTGCCCTTCCCGCCGCCGCGATCATCCTCGCGCTGACCCTCACGGGATGCGTCGGCCAATCGTCCCCTCGGGACACGGCCGCACCCTCGACGCAGGCCTCTGAGCCGAGCCCGGCGCCGAGCACCGTACCCGCGGAGCCGGCGATCGCGTCGATCGTCGTGCGCCCCGAGCAGCTTGACCTGGAGGACGGCTCGGGTGTCGTCGTGCGGACGCTCTCGTACGACCTGGCCGCCGAGGAGTTCGTCGCGGAGCTGAGCGAGGTCTTCGGTGGCGAGCCCACGGTCGAGGAGTACCCGGGGTCGTGCTGCGAATCTCGGCCTGCGACGCGGTACCGGTGGGACGAGTTCCAGGTTTCCGACGATCACATGGGTCACTTCGCCGATGACGACCACTCCGCGTGGATCCCCGATGAGGGGCCCGATTACGCGGACATGAATCTGGAGGTGCAGCTCACCGGCCCAACGGTGCGAGGCATCACCATGACGACGGCACCCGGGTTCGAGGTCGGGGACGACGTCGGCGAGCTCGCCGGACGGTTGGGCGAGCCGTACGACGTCAACGGCTACGTCGAGGTGCCCGTCGAGACCGGCGCCGAGCTCGGGCCGTCCGAGGTCGCGGGCAAGACCAACGGCTACTCCGTCGTGATCTGGAAGAACGGCGCCGAAGGTTTCCGCCTCGTCGCTCCCGTCAACATCGGCGTCGCGCGCAACTAAGGTCGTGCGGAGGGTTTCCTCCGAGCAGGAATCGTGATTCGGCGGGCACCCCGGGGTGCTGCGCCGTAGCCATGATGGGAAGCGGCGTTGTTCAGGACGCCGACGAATCGGAACAGGGGTCCGATGACCCGAACGCTCCGCGCCGGCACCCTCACCCCGCCGCGCTCGTCGCCATGCTCGCCCTGAGCGGATCCGTCGCCCTCGCGCCGAGCCCGTCGATCCGCTCACGACCGTGACGGAGCTCGTCGCGCGCCCCGACTCGTAGGAACTCCGCGACTCCGCAGGCTTCGCCGTCGCAAACCTCGACTACCTGTCCGCTCCCGCCGACGCGGTGGCCGCGCTCACGGTCTTCGGACTCGCGCCCGTCGATCGATGGTCGAAGGTGGGAACCACTTCCCTCCCCGCACCCTGCACCAGTGGGCCGGAGTCGAGCCGTGGGAACAGCGATACGTCGATCGATGGGAGGGCGTCGTCACCGAGCTCTCGCTGGAGCGTCCGGCGTTCGCGGTCAGATTCACCGCCGCCACGGCTCGCGAGGTCTCGCTGTCCACGGCGGAGGGCCACGACCTCGCCTGAAGCTGGGATGAGCTCGTCGTTGTGCCGGATCTTCGGCAGGATCCCTCGGGATGCTCAGGACCGTTATCTCGAGTATGTCGAGAAGTCCCGCGAGGCCGTCGGGGCACCCGGCACCGTGAAGATCCTCGTCGAGTTCCGCGCGAGCGAGGACTCCTCGACGATCGCGTCGATCGAAGCACCCGTTCCGGGCGACGACGTGGCGCCGCCGCAGCCGATGATCGCGCAGACCCGCTCGGTGCTCGACCGCTACGCCGCCACCGGTGGCGGCGTCACGGAGCTCGAGCTCGACGACTGCGGACACTCGCCGCATCTCGAACACCCCGCGGCGTTCCGCGAGGCGCTGCTGGCGCTCATCGAGAGCGCCGATCGCTTCGACGTCGCCTGAGGAGACCAGCCTCCGACATGCGATGGCGGTGTGCCGGCGACATCGCCGACCTGCCGCGCAACACCTACTCGTTCCGTCGCGGCGGCTTCTCGGCAGCTCACGGCTCCGCTGTCGGGAGACATGGCATCGACCACCGGTAACGGTATGCCGTCGGCGGCTCCCGAATGGACCTGCGTGCAGCGAGCACGTGGCCGGTTCCGGTGGGCCTGTTCAGAAGGGCGGGATCTGGGTGTAGCTGCGGCCGGTGGGACTTCGCCATGTGGTGGTGCCATTGCGGGGCTTCTCGATGATGAATCGCGTGGCGTGTTTGAGGCGATGGTCGCCACGGCAGGTCGGGGCGAGATTCTCGTCGTTCGTGACGCCGCCCGCCGCCCAGTCGAGCACATGGTCGATGTCGGCGGTCGCCGCGAGCCGATCGCAGCCGGGCCGGGAGCAACGGCCGTGGGTGAGTGCGAGCCAGACTCTCTGCGCGTTCGTCGGCCGGTAATGGCTGCGGTCGAGTGCGAGCGGGGCGGCGGTGATCGGATCGACCGCGAGGCGGAGGAACGCGGGCGCGTCGGCGAACAGTCGGCGGGCGGTGGCGAGATCGACCGGCCCGACCCCGTCGAGGGTCGCCGGTTCGCTGCCGGCGCCGGCAAGGCTCAGCAACGGGATCGTGACGATGACCTCGGCGCGGGCGGCGGTCGGCGTGCCATCACCCGCCAGCCAGGCGACGGCGGCACCGGCGCGCAACTGGTCGAGGGTGCGTACGTCACCGGCCACGCCGACGTCACGGCGAGCGGTCGCGTCGAGCCGTGACCACAGGCGTGCCGCTTCGACCGAGCTCGTGTACACGCTCACCCACGCCATCCCGTCATCGACGTGCTCGACCACGACTCGTCGTTGCGCGTAGGCCCGGGTGTGCCGTGCCTCGAGGTGCTCGCGCTCGAGTTTCGCCCCGATGGCGCGGGCCCGCTGCCGGAGCCGGGAGGTGGACACCGTACCGATCACCGCTGCGAACGCCACGTCGGCCTCTGCCAGTCGAGCGTCACCGGGATCGAAACCGGCGACCGTGTCGACCGCGACTCGGGCATCGACGTAGGGGGCCGCGCCATCGGCGAAACGGGCCCACACCGACGGCAACCGTTCCTGCAGCACCGTCGCCTCGTGCGCGCGAGTGCGGATCGTGCCCGCCGGAACGTGCAGCCGCATCGACAACTCGGCCGCCGCCGCCCGCACCGCCAACTCCGCTGCATCCGACCCGGCCGCCGCGTTCGCACGCAGATACAGGCCCGGGTTCCGAGCCGCGATCGCGAGCGCCTCGCGCACCGCATCGAGATGCGCGGCCATCGCCCGGTTCACAGCGAACTCAGCCTGCTCGGCCGCGTCCAATGCGGCACACATCACCGCGAACCCATCGAACGACGCCGACCCACCGGAATACTCGAACAACTCCTCGAGCACGTCGACGTCGAGCATGTCGATGTCGGTCGGGTCGACCTCTGACAGCGGGTCTGCCAGCGCGACTTCGCCACCGGGATCGAATGTTTCTGCCATGGTTCGATCATCTCAGCACCCACCGACATCGAAGATGGATTCGGTTCGGAGGTGCGGGCCTGGGACGGCCGGGATCTCGAAACGACACCGCTCACGCGTCGAGCCGGGTCAGCGAGCCGTGCCGGTCCTCGATGCGACCGTGGTGAACTGATCCAAGGGTCGACGGGCGCGGCCAGACGCCGCACGCCATGGGGTGATCCGTCCGCGTTGCGGGATCGTGATGCGGTCCGGCGTAGCGGGGGGTCGCGCCTCAGGCATGATGTGTACGGATGCCGCACAGGGCGGTTCCCGTCCTGATACGGAGCACGATGACCCGACCCCTGCGCGCCGGTGCCCTCACCGCGGCCGCGACCGCACTCGTCCTCGCCCTCACGGGTTGCGTCGGCCCGTCGCCCACGCCCACGCCCACGCCGGATGCCGCGGCGCCGCTCCCTACCGCCACCGCGACGCGACCGCCGAGCCGGTCGACCCGCTCACCACGGTGACCGCACTGGTCGCGCGGCCGGAGGCGCTGGAGCTCCACGATGCCGGCGGCACCGTGGTGGGCTCGCTCGAGTACGCGGGCTCCGTGGACGAGGCCCTCGCCGCGCTCACCGCGGTGCTCGGTGGACCGCCGGAGGAGGAACCTTACGATGCCGGCAACCACAATGCGGCAGGGGTCATGCACATCTGGGACGATGCGTTGAAGGTCGACGAGATCCACTACGGCGAGGGCGTGGCCCGCCTCGGCGATGCGACGGTGGGCGCACCCGACTTCCGGGTCTACTTCGATCAGGTCGAGGTGCGCGGCAAGGAGCTCGTCACCAGGGACGGGGTCCACGTCGGAGACGCCTTCGATGCGCTCGGCGACCGAATCGATCCCGACCTCTGGACATGTTCCGGATGGGCGGTCGAGCACGTCGAGGTCCCCGATCCGCAGGTCGGAGCCGCGAAGTACGGCGTGGGCCTTTCGGAGTGGGAGTGGGACGAGACCGCGCAGAACTACGGCACGCAGGTCGACTACGTCGCCTCGGTTTCCGCGCCGGTATCGGTCGCGTCGGGCTGCGTGTGACGCATGAACCGGAGCATGATGTCGCCGACGGCTGCGCCTGACGCGCTCGGCCGTCCGCCTCGATGCGGCGCCGTAGACTGGCATGGTGCCTGCAGTGAATCTCGGAATGCCCAAAGTCCCTGAGGTCTTGGCCCCCCGACGCAAGTCGCGCCAGATCAAGGTGGGCAAGGTGCTCGTCGGCGGCGACGCGCAGATCAGCGTGCAGTCGATGACCACGACGCCGACGCCGAACATCAACGCGACCCTGCAGCAGATCGCCGAGCTCACAGCGTCGGGCTGCGACATCGTGCGCGTCGCCGTGCCGAGCCGCGACGACGCCGAGGCGCTGCCGATCATCGCGAAGAAGAGCCAGATCCCGGTCATCGCCGACATCCATTTCCAGCCGAACTACGTCTACGCCGCGATCGACGCCGGGTGCGCCGCGGTGCGCGTGAACCCCGGCAACATCCGCAAGTTCGACGACCAGGTCGGCGAGATCGCGCGGCGCGCGAAGGCGGCCGACGTCTCCCTCCGCATCGGCGTGAACGCCGGCTCGCTCGACCCCCGCCTGCTGCAGAAGTACGGCAAGGCCACGCCCGAGGCGCTCGTCGAGAGCGCCGTGTGGGAGGCGAGCCTGTTCGAGGAGCACGACTTCCACGACTTCAAGATCTCGGTGAAGCACAACGACCCCATCGTCATGGTGAAGGCCTACCGGCTGCTCGCCGAGCGCGGCGACTGGCCCCTGCACCTCGGCGTGACCGAGGCGGGGCCGAGCTTTCAGGGCACGATCAAGAGCGCGACGGCGTTCGGCATCCTCTTCTCCGAGGGCATCGGCGATACCATCCGCGTCTCCCTCTCCGCCCCGCCGGTCGAGGAGATCAAGGTGGGCCTGCAGATCCTGCAGTCGCTGAACCTCCGCGAGCGCAGGCTCGAGATCGTGTCGTGCCCGTCGTGCGGTCGGGCGCAGGTCGACGTGTACAAGCTCGCCAACGACGTCACCGACGGGCTCGAGGGCATGACCGTGCCGCTGCGCGTCGCCGTGATGGGGTGCGTCGTCAACGGACCGGGTGAGGCACGCGAGGCCGACCTCGGCGTGGCATCCGGCAACGGAAAGGGCCAGATCTTCGTGAAGGGCGAGGTCATCAAGACGGTGCCCGAGTCCGAGATCGTCGAGACGCTCATCGCCGAGGCGAACCGCATCGCCGACGAGATGGGGGCGGATGCCCCGTTGGGCTCCCCCGAGGTGCTCACCCCGTAGCACCTCCGGCGGTTTCGATCGCGCTGACCGGTGGCCGCGTGCGAGCGCCGCGAGTAGGGTGAGCGCACCGGATGCCCCCGCGGCATCCGCTCGGGAAGGGGGCTGCGATGAGCGCCGATGGCACCGACTACGAGTACCCCGACGAGGCCGGGTATCCAGACGGCATGGGCACGCTGCACGAGGGCACGGATGACGCGCCCGACGCCGCGGCGGACGCCGAGCCCGATGCTCCCGAGACCGACGCCGCCGATGCGGACGAGAAGGAGCTCGATCACTTCGCGATGGAGGACGAGGAAGACGACGACGAGGGCGTCTGATCCGGTGGATCAGGCGTCGGCGGGCCGGAACTCCACCGTTCCGGATGGGATGTCCGCACGCATGAGCACGACCGGCATCAGCTCGCCGGGGCGCATGCCGGTCGCGGAGCACGTCGCCGTCACGGCCGGCTCGGCGAGCTGGATCACCGCGCTGCCATTGCGCATCGCGAGCACGGTCGCCGCGAACCGCTCGCCCACGCGGCCCGAGAGCACCGCGGCCTCGACCCGCGCGATCGAGCCGGCGTCGAGTTGCGACGCGCGGCGCGACGAGGCTTCCATCAATCGGGGGAGCTCGTGGAGCGTCTCGCGCGCCCACTGCGGCGCTTCCCGTCCGGCGCTGATCGCCTCGCAGATGACGAGGCCCCAGCGGTCGACGAGGCGCCGAAGCGGCGCGGTGACGTGGGCGTACGGTGCGGCGAGAGCCGACTGCGCGGGATCGGCCGGGACCGCCCCATCCATCGCTGCATACCCCGCTCCGCGGAACAGCGCGCTCGCCGCCTCCATGATCGCCAGGCATACGGGGTCCTCGCGGTCGAGGCCCCGAAGGTACTCGCCGTAGCCGACGGACGCCGGCCATGGGTGTCCGAGCGCGACCGTCTGGGCGCGGAACGCCTGGATCGCGTCGGGCCCCGGCTCGGGCATGGTGCGCAGGATCCCGACGCGAGCCCCGATCATGAGCTCCGCCGCGGCCATGCCGGTCATCAGCGAGAGCTGCGCGTTCCAATCCTCGACCGGGAGGAGGCGCCGCAGCTCGAGGGCGTAGCCCCCATCCTCCGTACGCACGATCTCCTCGTCGGGCACGTTGAGGCTGGCGCCACCGCGCGCCCGTTCCCGTTCGACGCGGAGTCGGCCGACGTCGCGGAGCAGCGAAAGCGACGGGTCGCCGGTGCCATGGTCGATATGCGCCTGCGCCTCGTGGTAGGCGAGTTGCGCGCGCGATCGCACGACCGCGCGTTCGAGGCGGGTGCTCCGCACCGTGCCGTCCGCGTCGAGTTCGAACGACCACACGAAGGCGCTGCGATCGACGCCCGGGAGGAGCGAGGCGCGGTCCTCGCTGAGCACCGGCGGATGCAGGGGGATTCGGCCGTCGGCCGCGTACAGCGTCTGCCCCCGTTCACGAGCCTCGAGGTCGATGGCGCCGCCGGGGCGCACGAAGCCCGGGACATCCGCGATCGCATAATGCACGGCATAGCCGCGTGTGTTCCGTGCGAGGTGGAGCGCCTGATCGAGATCCCTCGATCCTGCAGGGTCGATCGTCACGAAGGGGAGATCGCGTCGGTCGACCTCAGGCGCCGGCGTCGCGGATGCCGCAGCCTCCGCCTCGGCGAGCACCTCGGGCGGGAACTCGATGGGCAGATCGAGCTCAGCCCGAAGTGCGGCGAGCGCCGCGGCGAGCTCGCTCTGCGCGGCCGATGCGGCGATGTGGGCGCGGCGATCGGGCATGGGCTCAGCCTATGGGCGGGTTCAGCGGTCCCGACGGATCGTCCGCGAAGCGATTGACCTGAGGAACATAACGATATATCGTTGACGTATCGCAGAAGTTACGTAATCTCTCCTTCGAGAGCCCGACGAAAGGATGTCTGCGCTCATGCGACGCGAACACCACAACCCCAACTCTTCCCAGAGGCACCCGCACGAGGGTCGATATCACCATGACGGCCACGGATTCCGCGGCGAGCCGTGGGGCGGCTGGGGCGCACCCGGCATGCCGCGCCTCGGCGGATTCGGGGCGCCCGGCGGCCGTCGTCGCGCCAAGGGCGACGTGCGGACGGCCATCCTGTCGCTCCTCGCCGAGGGCCCCTTGAACGGCTACGGCATCATGAAGGCCATCGCCGCGAAGACGCACGATGCGTGGCGTCCCAGCCCGGGCTCGGTCTATCCCACGCTGCAGCAACTCGTCGACGAGGAGCTCATCGCCCCGCGGGGCGAGGGTCGCCGCACCGAGTACGAACTGTCCGACGCGGGGCGCGAGTACATCACCGACCATGCCGAGGAGGTCGCGCAGGCGTGGTCCGACGTGCCGCGTCCGACCGAGTCCGCCGTCGCCCTGTTCGAGAGCGTCCGCAGGCTCATGGGCGTCGTCGGGCAGTTCCGCTATGCGGCGACCGATGCCCAGCGCACCGCGGCGGCCGAGAAGATCGACGAAGCGCGTCGCGCCCTGCACCTCATCCTCGCCGAGTGACGCCGGTCGCGACATCCGGCGCCTCCTAGACTGTTCGGGTGCCCACTCGCCTTTCGAACTACTTCCTCCGCACGCTCCGCGAGGACCCCGCCGACGCGGAGGTCGCGAGCCACCGCCTCCTGGTGCGCGCCGGCTACATCCGCCGGCAGGCGCCCGGGGTGTTCGCGTGGCTCCCGCTCGGCCTGCGTGTGAAGGCGAAGATCGAGGCGATCGTGCGCGAGGAGATGGCGGCGGCGGGCGCGCACGAGGTGCACTTCCCGGCGCTCCTGCCGCGCGAGCCGTATGAGATCAGCAACAGGTGGACGGACTACGGCGAGAACCTCTTCCGGCTGCAGGACCGCAAGGGCGCCGACTACCTGCTCGCGCCGACGCATGAGGAGGTCTTCACCCTGCTCGTGAAAGACCTGTACTCCTCGTACAAGGACCTGCCGCTCACGATCTACCAGATCCAGGACAAGTACCGCGACGAGGCGCGCCCGCGCGCGGGGCTCCTGCGCGGCCGCGAGTTCACGATGAAGGACGCGTACTCGTTCGACGCCTCCGACGTGGGGCTGGACGCGAGCTACCAGGCGCAGCGCGACGCCTACGAGCGCATCTTCACCAGGCTCGGCCTCGAGTACGTCATCGTGAAGGCGGATGCCGGGGCGATGGGCGGCTCGAAGTCGGAGGAGTTCCTGCACCCGACACCGGTCGGCGAGGACACCTTCGTGCGCTCGGCCGGCGGGTACGCCGCCAACATCGAGGCGTTCACGACGGTCGTCCCCGAATCGATCCCGACCGACGACCTGCCTGCCCCGGTGGTGCTCGACTCGCCGGGCACCCCCACGATCGCCACGCTGGTCGACCTGGCGAACAGCGCGTATCCGCGCCCCGACGGCCGCGCCTGGACCGCGGCCGACACCCTCAAGAACGTCGTGCTCGCCGTCACGCACCTCGACGGCACGCGGGAGGTGATCGTGGTCGGCCTGCCCGGCGACCGCGAGGTCGAGTTCAAGCGCGTCGAGGTGGTGTTCGCCCCGTCCGTGGTCGAACCGGCGACCGAGGAGGACTTCGCCGCGCATCCCGGCCTGGTGAAGGGCTACATCGGGCCCTGGTCGGCCACGGGCGCCGTGCTGGGGGAAGGCGGCAGCACCGGGATCCGCTACCTGGTCGACCCGCGCGTGGCCGAGGGCACCGAGTGGATCACGGGCGCCAACCTCGACCAGAAGCACGTCTTCGGCCTGGTTGCGGGGCGCGACTTCGTCGCCGACGGCGTCGTGGAGACCGCCGATGTGAGGGCCGGCGACCCGGCCCCTGACGGCTCGGGACCGGTCGAGCTCGCCCGCGGCATGGAGATCGGGCACGTGTTCCAGCTCGGCCGCAAGTACGCCGAGGCGCTCGGGCTCAAGGTGCTCGATGAGAACGGAAAGCTCGTCACGGTGACGATGGGTTCGTACGGCATCGGCGTGACGCGCATCCTCGCGATCCTCGCCGAGGAGAACCACGACGAGAAGGGCCTGGTCTGGCCCGCGTCGGTGGCGCCGTTCGACGTTCACGTCGTCGCCACCGGCAAGGACCAGGCGGCGTTCGACGCGGCCGAGACGATCGTGGGCGAGCTCGAGGCATCCGGACTCGACGTGCTCTTCGACGACCGCCCGAAGGTCTCGCCGGGCGTGAAGTTCGGCGACGCCGAGCTCATCGGCGTGCCGAAGGTCGTCATCGCCGGTCGCGGCGTGGCCGACGGCGTCGTCGAGGTGTGGCATCGCGCCTCGGGCGACCGGGTGACCGTGCCGATCGACGGGGTCGCCGCGGCCCTGGCCGGCTAGGACCCGACCGCGCGTTGCTCGTTCGGGGTCCAATCGTTCCCCGTGCCGCCACCGCACGTTCACCCACAGGTCGCCGATTCGTCGTCGCTCGTCACGAGCCTCTACGCAGCACGAATCCTGCGAGTGAGGAGCACCATGTCACTGACCGAAGACACCCGCCGTTCCCTTCCGATCATCGACCACGCGAAGGGCAAGCGGTCGCCGGTGACTTGCCGTCTGAAGTGCGCCGACGCATGCCTCGGGCCCGAGTGCAACACGTCGGCCAACCCGCATTTCCGTGACATCGCCTCGGTCGCGCTCTCGCGTCGGGCCCTGCTCGGGCTGGGCGCCGCCGGCGCCATCGGCCTCGCGGTCGGCAACGTCGTCGCACCGTCGGGTGCCGCGCACGCGCACTGGGGCCGTCCGGGTGGAGGCCGTGGCGGGCTCTCGTTCGGTCCGATCGCGCCCGTCGACCGCCTCGTCGACGACGTCACGGTTCCCGACGGGTTCACGTGGCAGCCGATCATCCGCTGGGGCGACCCGCTGTTCTCGTCGACACCGGCGTTCGACTTCGAGAACCAGACCGCCGAGGCGCAGGCCGGCCAGTTCGGCTACAACAACGACTACCTCGACATCATCGTCGACTCGAACGAGAAGAAGGGCGTCCTCGTCACGAACCACGAGTACGTCAATCCGAACATCATGTTCCCGCCGACGAGCGACCCGGCCGAACTGCAGCGGCGCGGTGACATCTACAAGGCCGCGATGGGCATGGCGGTCGTCGAGCTGAAGCGCCGCAGGCGCGGCCAGCCGTGGTCGTACGTCGTCGACGGCAAGCGCTCTCGTCGCGTCACCGTCGAGACCGTGTTCGAGCTCACGGGTCCGGCCGCCGGCAGCGACCTCGTGAAGACGGCGGAGGACCCCGAGGGCCGCTGGGTCAGGGGCACCCTCGGCAACTGCGCAGGCGGGACGACGCCGTGGGGCACGGTGCTCTCGGGCGAGGAGAACTTCAACGGCTACTTCGCCTGGGCCGCGGACACCCCCGAGCAGCGGCGGTACAGCGGCAGCGCCACGACCGCGACCGAGACCGGGTGGGAGACCTACGACCCCCGCTTCGACGCGCACGACCCCGACTACGTGAACGAGCCGAACCGGTTCGGCTACATCGTCGAGATCGACCCCGAGGACCCCGAGTCGACCCCCGTGAAGCACACGGCGATGGGGCGGTTCAAGCACGAGGGCGCCAACGTCATCGTCGGCCGCGACGGACGGGTCGTCGCCTATATGGGCGATGACGAGCGCAACGACTACCTCTACAAGTTCGTGTCGAAGCACCGATTCCGCGGCAACAAGGGCCCGAGCAAGGTGCGTCGGCGGGAGAACATGCGGATCCTCAGCGAGGGGGACCTCTTCGTCGCGCGGTTCTCGGGCAACTCTCCGACCGCGGAGATCACCGGCACGGGTGCCCTCCCGAGCGACGGGGCCTTCGACGGCAGCGGTGAGTGGATCGCCCTCACGCGCGACGGAGAGAGCGTGGTGCCCGGCATGACGACCGAGCAGGTGCTCGTGTACACGCGCCTCGCGGCCGACCTCATGGGTGCCACGAAGATGGATCGACCCGAGGACGTCGAGCCGAACCCCCGCACGGGCAAGGTCTACCTCGCGCTCACCAACAACAGCACGCGCGGCTCGTCCGCGCCCGTCGACGAGGTGAACCCCGTCGCAGGCAACCGCTACGGCCACGTGATCGAGCTCACCGAGATCGAGGGCCAGGCCGGCGAGCGCTTCGGCTGGAGCATCCTGCTGCTCTGCGGCGATCCCGCCACGAACGAGAACACGTACTTCGCCGGGTTCCCCACCGAACTCGTCTCGCCGATCTCCTGCCCCGACAACGTCGCGTTCGACTCCGAGGGCAACCTCTGGATCTCCACCGACGGCCAGCCGGGCACGATCGGCTACAACGACGGGCTCTTCCGGGTTCCGCTCGAGGGGGAGGAGCGCGGCAACGTGCAGCAGTTCCTCGCGGTGCCCCGCGAGTCGGAGACCTGCGGTCCGGTCATCCACGACCGGGAGCAGATGGTGTTCGTGGCAGTGCAGCACCCGGGTGAGAATGGCGCCGTCGGCGCACACACGTCGTTCTTCCCCGATTACGTGCCCGTCCACGGCGGCGGCGCGGTGGCGGGGCCCCCCCCCACGGGGGGGGCGGGGTTAACCCCCGATTTCGCGCCAAGCACCCACGGCCGGGGGGGGGTTGCCCCCCGCCACCCAAAAAACCCCGACCCCAAG